>NZ_JBXMIS010000070.1:0-9644 GCF_057073975.1 Conyzicola sp.
GAGGCCGAGCGCGGCGAGCCAGGGGACGAGCGGGGGCTTGGAGAAGAAGTAGTGGTGCTCCCAGTACGGGTGCACCAGATCGGCTCGCGCCAACATCTGGCGGCCCACTTCGGAATAGTGCGTTTCCCACGGATCCCACAGGCCGACGGAGCCGAGGAACGGCGGGCACACCACGGCCCCCACGAGGAGCGCGGATCGAAAGACGGACATGTAACTCCTGAACTCCCTCTCCCTGCGCGAGCACCGGAGAAGTCGACGGAGCAGGGCCTCCGCATGGAGGCGGCGCTCGAGGCCGCTAGTGCGGGAATCGCGGATGCAACTCGCGATCTCGCCGCCGACGGCATCCAGATCACCGTCAGCCAGATCGTCAGCGCCATGCGCCAGGAGCACCGGGTCGACGAGGTCGCCACCCTCGCCCTTCGCTACCGCGACAGCGGGGTGGTCGCCTTCGACATCGCCGGGCCAGAGGCCGGGTTTCCGCCGTCGCTGTTCAGCGACACCTTCGACCGGCTGCGGCGCGAATGGATGCCGGTGACCATCCACGCCGGCGAGGGCGATGGCCTAGCCAGCATCCAGTCCGCACTGCAGGACGGGCACGCCCTACGCCTCGGCCACGGGGTGCGTATCGCCGAGGATCTCACCGCCGACGGCGACGCCTGGCGGCTGGGGAGAACCGCCGAGTGGGTGCGCGATCGGGGGGTGACGCTCGAGACGAGTCCGACATCCAACCTGCACACCGGTGTGTTCGCCGCGTGGGGCACCGAGATGGCCGACCATCCCTTCGACCGGCTCTACGACCTCGGCTTCGCGGTGACGGTCAACTGCGACAACAAGCTCATGAGCGGCACGACGCTGACCCATGAGCTCGCTGCGCTGCAGCAGGCCTTCGGATACTCGCTCGTCGACCTCGAGCGGTTTCAGCTGAATGCGGCAGCAGCCCTGTTCGCCGAGCCGTCGACGCGGAACGCGCTCGCCCAGCGCATCCGCGACGGGTTCGGACTGGCCGGACGGGAATAGCTCCCGCCCGGCCCGCCTCGGGTGCTAGACGCCGAACGTCGCCAGCCAGTTGGCCACGACTGGGATGTCGAGGCGCTGGTAGCCACCGAGGTAGCGGCAGTTCGAGGTGTAGCCGTAGCTCGTGACCGCGACGATCTCTCCGCCGTAGAAGACCGGTCCGCCCGAGTCGCCGAAGCACGTGCCGCCAGTGCCGCGCGGGTCGTTCGGGTTGCCGTTGGTCTGCAGAATCTGCGGCGTGAGCTTCTGGCCGGGCATGTCGACGACGCGACGGATGAGCGGGTAGCTCATCGGCTGCGGCTTCTGCGGGCCGGTCTCTGGCTTGCGCACCTCGGTGCCGTAGCCGACCGCCGTGAACAGCGTCTTGTTGAGCTTGCTTGTCGGGATGGCGTCGAGCGTTGCGAGAGACGCGACCGAGGTGTATCCACCGGCCTGGTGGCTGGCCAGCGGCTCATCCAGCACGATGACGCCGACGTCGTTCCAGTTGTCCATGTCGGTGAAGTCGGAGTAGTCGGGGTGCGTGTAGGCGGTGCCGCTGATGTAGCCGGCGGCCGCGATCTCTGCCGCCGTGAAGCCGACGCTCGGGTCTGCCGCCACCGGGAACGGTGCCGGGGGCTGCTCTGCGATCACAGAGTCGAAGGTCACCAGGGTCTTGCCGAGCGTGCCGAGGGTGCAGTGGGCTGCCGTCACAACGACGGTCGGCGAGATGAGCGTCGCGCTGCAGCGGAAGCGCCCCTCTGCGTCGTAGAAGAGGATGAGGCCGACGTCGGGGTGACCTGCACCGTCTGCCTCTCCGCCGGTGCTCGCGGATGCCGGCGCCGCGAGGGCGAGGCCGGTGAGTGTTGCGACCGCGAGTGCGGTGGCGAGGAGCTTCGTGCGCATGGATGCCCTTTCAACAGTGAACAGATCTGTCTCATTGTTGACCCCTGTTCGGGGCACGGCAACCGGTTCGCCGCAAAGCTGCGCTGTGCGCAACAAACGTGCGCGGCTTTCGGGCTGTGCGCGTCAGACTGGCGCGTCGGCATCCGGCTCCCAGCGCAGCAGATCGCCCGGCTGGCACTCGAGCGCCTCGCACAGTGCCTCGAGGGTCGTGAAGCGCACGGCCTTGGCACGGCCGTTCTTGAGCACCGCGAGGTTGGCTGGTGAGATTCCGATGCGCTCCGCGAGCGCGCCGACCGGCATCTTGTGGCGGGCGAGCATGACGTCGATGTCGACAATGATCGGCATCAGACCACCTCGTCGAGCTCAGAGCGCAGCTGCGCAGCCTGCACCAGCAGTGACCTCATGACGAGCACGAGCAGCACGACCCCCGCCGCCACCAGCCCGAAGCCGCCGATGAGTCCGACGACCCCGGGTGCCGTTCCGCCCGGGGCGAGCAGGGCAGCCCTCTCGCTATTTCTCCAGCAGGTCAGGGTGGTGAATCGCTGCCACATTCGGGTGGGCCCGCAGGCGATAGCGCAGCACGTTGTCTCCGTACGTCTCCAGGATGGGGCTGTTGGTCGGATCGGCCGACAGGCCACGGCCAGACTCCAGCGAGAGCCGCGGCATGCGCGAGTCGAGCGCCGGGTTGAAGAAGAACGGTATCGAGATGCGGTCGGTGCCGACCCGCGGAGACTCGACCCGGTGCAGCGTGGCCTTGAGGTAGCCGCCGGTGGCGAGCTCGAGCATCTCGCCGATGTTGACGACGAACGCGCCGGGCAGTGATGGAGCGTCGATCCATTCCCCCTCGTGCTCGACCTGCAGGCCGGCCTTGTCTGGTTCGACCAGAAGAAGGGTCAGCACGCCGCCGTCGCGGTGGGCGCCTACGCCCTGCTGGGCCTCACCCTCCTGACTGGTTCCGGGGTAGCGCACGATCTTGATGAGCGAGAACGCTCGATCCTCGGCGAAGGCGTCATCGAACACGTCCTCCGGCGCATCGAGCGCGACCGCCCAGGTGCGCAGCAGCCGGAGCGCAAGGGCGGTGAGCTGGCTGCGCCATTCGGTGATGGCGGGCTCAAGCTCCGGCAGCGCCTCTGGCCACAGGTTCGGGCCCTCGAGGCGCCAGTAGTCCTCATCCCCAGAGACCGTGGCTCGTTCCTCGCCGATGTCGATCTGCTCGCGCCAGTCGATCTCGCCGTTGGTCAGCTCCTTGCCCGTGCGGGTGTAGCCGCGAAACTGCGGGCTGTGGATGTTCTCGATCGAGAACTTCTCCTCCTCCGTCAGCGCGAAGAAGCGACGAGAGAGCGACAGCACCTCGTCGATCAGCTCCTGGGGGATTCCGTGGCCGACGAGGTAGAAGAAGCCGACGTCGTGAGTGACCTCGCGCAGTTGCGTGCGAAAGGCGGCGGCGGCATCCGCGCCCTTGTCGAGTTCGGAGAGGTCAAGGATGGGGAGGGACTCGAGCGTCATTCGTCCATTGTGCAGTGAGACGCCTGCATGTGACGGCCCGTGTCGCCGAGCGGCGAGAGGCGGTCGGCGGTGGTGAAGCGCAGGGCCGAGGTGCGCGTGGCGTCGGGCCGGCTCTTCTCGCCGAGCGAGGTTCCGGTGCCGACAATGGTGTGGAACGGCATGCTGCGCTCATACCGGAACCGGTAGCCGCCACCGGCAAGCTCGTCGGTCGGCGTGATGTCGCTGAACCGCAGATCCCACCGCGGATGCTGCGCCGCATCCTGCGTCAGCTGCCAGACGATCTGCATCGAGCTGCGGATCTCGATCTCGACGTAGATCGCGGTTCGAGGCATGGGGCCATCATGGCAGCGCCATCGGTTCACGCAGCAAAGGGGAATGGCGAGCCGTCACGAGCAGGATCGAAGAAGTGCGAGACGACCCACCTCGGTACGGTGGCACCATGAGCTACGCAGTGGACTTCGTCAATGTCTCGACCATCGGCCTCGAGACCTCGCCCGTCGCCGACGCCCTCGCCGGCCTCCGCGCCAACGAGGCACGCTACTTCCGCACCAAGTACGACCACGAGTTCGTGACGGAGGCGGCGGCGGATGCGGCTGGCACCGTCGAGTGGGTGACGGGCATCCTCGCGGAGGAGCGCGACATCCACATCGCTTCGCCCGCGCTCGAGGCAACGGAGTTCGAGGTGGAGGGCGTGCGCTGGGCCTACGTCTTCTACGAGAGCGGTCTCTCGATCAACGTGCTCTACGCGCTGGAGGACGGCGGCAAGCGGGCCGTCGGCTTCAAGCTGTCTGACGGCATGGAGGTTCCCGACGAGCTCTCCGCGTTCAAGTTCGCCCGCCAGAAGTCGAAGCTCGCCGGAACCATCCGCGGATCATTCTTCGTCGTCAAGGGCAAGCACTAGCCTCCGCGCAGCGCCGGCGGGTAGTAGATTTCACTCGACCGGCGCGCGCCGCCGCAAGCCCTGGAGTCTCCGCATGCCCCTTCGCCCTGCTGCAGAAATCGTGTCGGTGCTCGTCGTCACCGCCCTGCTCGTCATCCTCGGGTTCGCACTGCTCGAACTGAGTGACGGCGTGACCCCCGCCGAGGCCTTCCTCTCGGCCGGGCCACGCACAGCGGTTGGCTTCGCCGGGATCGGCTTCGCGGTGACAGCACTCGCTGCAATCGTCGGCGGTCTCCTCGCTCGCGCGCGCCCGCGCAAGACGCGCCTCCTCGTGAGCCTGCTGGCTGGCGCCATCGGTGCGATCGTGAACGTTGCCGTCGGCGTGGTGCTCGGCGTGACCGGCGGTGGCTGGTCAGCGCTCCTCATCGCCTTCTCCCTCATCGGCGCTGTCATCCTCGCCGTCGCGGTGCTGATCGCCTCGTTGGTCGTCTACCTCGTGGTCTTCCGGCGGGCGGAATGACGGCGCCGGAGCAGCAGCCAAAGAGCCCGCGACTCCCCCAGCGCCTCGCCCGGGTTCGCACCGACGTGCTCACCGCGGCACTTCTCGGTGTCGTGTCGGTGACGACCACCTTCTCCTCGTTCGCCGCGTCGGAGTTCGACGAGCGGGCTGCAGCGAGCATCGCCAGCGCTGAGCGCACGACCGTCGATGCGGCATCCGCGTACCAGACGGCGTTCACGGTCTACAACCGCGACCTCGAGGTGTTCTCCGAGCTCGTGCGCAGCGATCCCGACCTCGCCGCGTTCGACGACGCACGCACCCAGGACGAGCTGGATGCGGCGGCGACCGACCGCGACCTGCTGCTGTACATTCTCGCCTCGCCCGCGTTCCGGTCTGCGTACACCGACTGGGTGGCCGCGCAGCAGGAGGGCTCCGACCTCAGCGTCTTCGACGATCCGGACTACGCACCCGAGATCTATGCGGAGCAGGCAGTGCTGCTGAACACGGCTCAGGCACTGCGGGATGACGCGAAGGCCGATGCCGCCATGAGCGACACGATGACGCACTCCACCCTCATCTACGCGATCTCGCTGTTCCTCTTCGGCGTTGCCGGCGTCAACCGCGATCGCCGGGTCGCGCTCGGCGTGATCGCCTTCGGCTTCGCCGTCTTCGTAGGAGGACTGCTGCTCTCCGTGCCGGTGGCGCTGCAGTTGTAGGCCGCTGTCGCGAGCTCGCCCAACGTCATCCCACAGGAGTAGGCGCACACAACGCTGAGAGTACTGGTGCGTGGTCGCGCGTCCCTAGCGGCGATGCCATGACACCACCTACACAGAAGCTGCCCGCGACATCCACTCGCCGCACTACGGCGCTCACCCTGATCGCCGCAATCGGGGTGGCGTTCGTTGCCGCCTGGATCATCGCCCTGTCGGCCATCGCGGCCGGCGCGACCGCCTTCCCGCCGCTCGTGCCCTACGTGTTCGGCACCTTCGTCGTGATCGGCGTACTCGTCGGGCATCTCGGATGGCGCATCGTACGGAAGGCAACCCGGTCACCGCGCCGGGTGCTGCAGGTGCTCGTGCCGTTCGTGCTGGTGCTGTCGTTCATTCCCGACATCGCACTGATGATCATCGGCTTCATTCCCGGCACAACGACGACGGGCGCGGTAGCACTCATGCTCATGCACCTCGTGGTCGCCGCCGTGGTCGTGCCGGTGTCGCAGCGGATTGCGCCGGTGTGACGGCGTTCATTGCAGGAACACGCGGTACCGGTGGTCTTGCGTGAGTCACTTCCGGCGGGACAAGGTTGAGAACGCTGGTAGGGCCGCTGATACTGTCCACTCAAAACAGCGGATGGGATTTTTGAACCTTATTGTGACCATGCCCGGGCGCCTGGGGTCCAGAACATCCCTCTGTCCATAGTGTTTCTGAGCCTCCCTGAGTTACCTTGCGCGAAAGAAGCCGAGCCACACGCCTACTACCGCGGGCCGAGCCCATTGGTGATCGGGCGTGGCTGCATTTGGACGTAGATCGTTGCGGAGACTGACTTGTCGTCGAATAGTGGCAGGCGAGAGACCGGCGGACCCTCCTCAGACTAGAGGCGGCGCTCTTAGCCGCGTGAGGCTCGAATAGGAGCGCCCCGGCTATCCGAAGGTGTTCTGGCGTCGATGTCGTCGCGGACTAGTAGACGATCGTTCCCGTGAGCCGACCGTCGTTTCCAATTCCACCGGTAGAAGCGCTCAGCCCCTGAGGAGCGCCCTGCTGACGGAGCCCGACAATCTTGACGAGCTGGCGGATGTCGTTGCCTCCCCATGTGACGCGCGGCAGTCCAGTGTGCACAGTCAAGTAGACAGCCCCCTCGAGGGAACTGAGCGCGCGGAGCGGGCCCGAAGCATCGTTGACGTAGACGTAGCCGTTCTGAATCAATCCGTCGGTCGACGAGGTGTTTGCCATGTAAATCATCGTTGTATCGTCTCCTGTTGCATTGGATGAAGTGCCTAAGTGCGAGTTGATCCAGGCCAGCGGGTCTTCCCAACCCGTCGCGTTCCGAAGACCCAGGTGCAAGTGTTGACCGATTGCAATATCGGGATCCTGGCCGATTTTTCCGCCCGTGTTGCCTGTCAAACCGATCTGACTGCCACGGGTGATCGTTCCCGATGTGACAGTCGCAGCTTGCTTCATGTGCCCGTAAAAGCTCGACTTGCCATCAGCGTGAGCAATGAGCGCCCAGTAGCCATAGTCGAAGCCGAAGACGACGCCAGAACCGCTAGCAACGGAACCGTCGGCCACAGCCGCTATTGACGTGCCTTCGGGTTTTGGCATATCGACTCCGTTGTGGGAGCTCGAGAAGTACTGTGACACATTGGCCTGCACGAACGGGTACTGGTACTGAACCCAATCAATCGCAGATGCAGAGGGGACATTGAACCTGAGGTCATAACCAACTGCAGACAGGAAACCGATAGCCCCGGCTCCGGCCAGTACTGTACGGCGAGAAAGGCTCATGAAGCTACTGTCGCAGTTCGGGGCGGCCTTCGCCTCCCCCCATAAGGGGCGATTGATCCACGTCCGGGGTGAACTTTCGGAAGGCACGGGGCAGGGCCGATCACAGTGTCTAGAGGACGGAGGGATTTTTGCGGCCATGATACCGCCGGTGACAGTGGGGCCATTGGAATCCAATTGCGGAGAGATTTGGGATCACACTGCAAAGTCGGCTGCTTCTGACGCGAGGAGTGCGCCACTCCAGCTACAACATGGGACGCTCAAAGCGGATCCGATTGAGGACGACCTGAACAACGTTGCGAGCGCTCTCGACGATGCTGCGAGCCGGCTCTAGCTGCGCGACCGCCGAAAGGTTGCCGCCCTCGAAGGGACAAGTACTTGGCTGCACATGAGTTATGGGTTGCGGTCGGGCGGCTACGTTTGATGCCAAGAGGGACAGGCACGGGAGAAACCCCGGAGTCGTTGGATTCACGGGAGCTTTCAGAGCGACACCAGTAGTCTCACGGTGCGTCGGCCAAGCCGCCACAGCACGCGCTTCACTTCGGGCGGAACTACATCGAGAACGCTGGTCGAGCTACTCGTGATAGCCACGCAGAACCCCGGCATGACGAAAGCCCCGACCTGTGGTCGGGGCTTTCGTCATACACGCGGTACCGGTGGGATTTGAACCCACGGTGGACTTTCACCCACACAACTTGTCGAGAGTTGCACCTTCGGCCGCGCGGACACGGTACCGGGAGAGAGCCTAATACATTCACGCGGGGACGGCTAAAGCTGCCGTTCACCTGGCCCGGCGAGCGTTGACGGGTGGAAGCCTGGCTCATCGTGATCGCGGCGCTCGTCGTTGCCGTCGCCGGCATCCTTGTCTGGATGCGGTGGCTGACCCGCCGCCGCACCTACTGGTTCGAGAGACTGACCAACGCGATCCCCACGCACTCGGACTGGTGGAAGTCGCAGCGCGACCGGGAGGGCGAGCTGCTCTACGTCGCCATCGGCGACTCGGCCGCGCAGGGCATCGGGGCGAGCAGGCCGGGTCGCAGCTACGTCGGGGCCGTCGCACAGCATATCCGCGCGACGACCGGGCGCAGCGTGCGGGTCGTGAACCTCGGCATCTCTGGCGCGACGGTCGGCATCGCACTCGCGAAGGAGCTGCGGCACCTCGCGAAGCTCGACCCCGACATCGTGACCGTGTCGATCGGGGCCAACGACATCCCGAGCTTCGATGCCGCGCGGTTCGAGCGCGAGCTCGAGTCGTTGTTCAGCCAGCTGCCCACGCACGCCATCGTCGCCGACCTTCCGACGTTCTACTTCCTCCCGGCGGAGCGGGTCGTGAAGTCGGCCAACGTGCAGCTGCGGGCCATCGCGAAAAGACATGGCTTGACCGTTGCGCCATTGCACGCAGCCATGAAGCGCCAGGGACTGTGGGGCGTCACCACCCAGTTCGCCGGCGACCTGTTCCACCCGAACGATCGAGGCTACCGGGTGTGGGCCTCGGCTTTTCTCCCGGCGGTGGATGACCGCATCCGCGATATCGGTCGGTCAACCTAAGCTCGACGCATGGCCCGCGTCACCAACACCTTCCGCTGCACCGAGTGCGGTTGGACGAGCGCCAAGTGGGTCGGCCAGTGCGGCGAGTGCCAGCAGTGGAACACGGTCGTGGATGCAGCAGCGCCGACCCAGAAGCTCGCCGCGGTGCGCATCGGCGCCGACCGCACCGCCCAGCCCATCACCGAGATCACGACCGACTCCGTCGCCCACTGGCCGAGCGGCATCGACGAGTTCGACCGGGTGCTCGGCGGGGGCATCGTGCCCGGTGCAGCGATCCTGCTGAGCGGGGAGCCAGGCGTCGGCAAGTCGACGCTCCTTCTTGAAGTCGCCAGCCGTGCGGCCGCGACCGGCCAGCGCGTGCTCTACGTGAGCGCCGAGGAGTCCGTCAACCAGGTGCGCCTTCGGGCAGAGCGCACGCACGCGTTGCAGCCGTCGCTCTATCTCGCCGCAGAGACCGATCTCGCCACCATCCTCGGCCAGATCGACGCGGTGCAGCCCCAGCTCGTGATCGTCGACTCCGTGCAGACCGTGTCGTCATCCATGTCCGATGGTCTCGCGGGTGGGCCGTCGCAGGTGCGCGAGGTGGCCTCGACCCTCATCCGCATCAGCAAAGACCGCAACCTGCCCGTGATTTCACAAGCCAAGTTCAGTACAGTTGTACAACCAAATAGGAAATTTCAATCGCATTAAAGGCCATACTTTGCGAGCGATTGAGTGTTTTCGTCGAGCCTTAGCTGTGGCTCCTAACAATCCAGAGGTGCGTTATTAATTCTGCAGGGTTTTCAGTCGTGTACAGGTTGCTTTGATGAACATCTAT
>NZ_JBXMIS010000071.1:0-29617 GCF_057073975.1 Conyzicola sp.
CTGAGCTCGATGACATGCTGCGCGGCTCATTCGCCCGCATCGCGGAGCCTGGTGACCCCACCGGTGTCGCCGCCGCCATCCAGTCACGGGTGGACTCCGGCGACACCGGTACTCCTGCCAGCTCGAGCGGCTTCGGCGGCGGTTCGTGGCTGCCGTGGATCGGCCTCGTGGTGGTCGTGGCGATCACCGGAGGCGTCGTAGGAGCTAGCGGCATGCTCGCTCCGCCTGTGCAGGAGCAGAGTTCCATTTCTGCCCGACCGGCGACCTCCGCAACACCGTCGGCAGAGCCGTCCCCGAGCGCCACCCCGAGCGCAGCTCCGAGCGAGGCACCACCTCCACCAACCGCGGAGCCGACAGCCGCGCCCGCGCCGCCGAAGCCTGTTCCGGTGGCCGACACGGTCGCGCCGACCCTCGCCAACGCCTCGGCATCCCCGTCGTCGGGAGTGTGCGCCGACGATGGATACGCGGCCTATTACCCGATCACCTCATCGATCGCGGTATATGCCGCCGATGCCGTTGGTGTCACGGGCGTACATGTGTCGTGGCCAATGGCGGCGGCGGCCGGTCAGGATGAGATGGCGGGCGGCCCGGCGAACTGGTCCTATTCCTACAATCCGGCGCAGTCCACCCCCGACGGAGTCGTCGTACTAACCCTCCAGGCACGGGACGCGGCCGGTAACCTCAGCGCCCCCGTGACCACTACCGTCGATGTGATCGCCGCCGGATCCTGCCTCATCTAGCCGATGCCCAAGGCGCACCCGCTAGCGTGGTCGCGTGCCAACCATTCGCATCGCCGCCGCTGTGATCGTGGATGCTGACGGTCGCATCCTGCTCGTGCGCAAGCGCGGAACGACGGCGTGGATGCAGCCCGGCGGCAAGGTCGAGCCCGGTGAGCACCCGGCCGACACGCTCGCGCGTGAGCTATACGAGGAGCTGGGTCTTCGCGTCGATGCTGCCGGCTTCGATCACTGGGGCCGCTTCGAATCCGCCGCTGCCAACGAGCCGGGCCATCTCGTCGACTGCGACATCTACGCGGTCGCTATCGACACGGTTCCGGTCGTCGCCGCCGAGATCGAGGAGCTGCGGTGGGTCGCCCTCGACGCCACGGGGATCACCATCGCGCCTCTCGCGCTCGAGCACGTCTGGCCGCGGCTGCTGGGGAGCTCGTTCGACCGTTAGTGACGCGGGGCGGGCGGTTCCGTGCCGGGGTCGTGGGGCACGGCCGGGGCATTCCAGGTCTGCGGCGCCTGCCCGTCGGTCGGCTGCTGCACCTGGCTGGGGAACTGCGGGATGCCCGGAATGGGCGGCCCGAGCACCGGCTCAGCGGTGACCGGCGGCGGCGTGTACGACGGGTAGGCCTGCCCGGGCTGCGGGTACTGCTGGCCCGCAACGGGGCTGACGAATTGAGCCACCGGAGCGGCGGTTGCCCCGAAGGCGGAGCGCAGCACACCGAAGCAGCCGAGTATTCCGAAGGCGATGGCGATTCCGAGGGAGAGCAGAAGGCCGCCATCGGGGTCAGTGACATAGGCGGTGAAGATCTGCGCGAAGTTGGGGTTGTTCAGGGCTTCGATTGGCCCGACCCCCGTGACGCTGCCGATGCCGTTGGCGACATCCGCGACGAGTCCGGCGATGATCGAGACGGCAAGGGTCACGATGGTGATGATCGCCACGCGCACGGCACCGGCTCGGCCCATGGTTCCGCCAGAACCGAGCTTGTAGAGGAACATGGCGAGATAGGCGACGGCGAAGGTCACGATCGATGCGATGAATCCGAGAGTCCAGACGAGCACCCACACGATCACCCCGACGGGCAGGGCGAGCAGGGCGACGACCGTGCCCCTGTTGACGTCTTCGACGGGCGCGTCGGGCTGGTAGGTGCTCATGGATCCCTCACTTATCGGTGTTCGCCAACGCTATCGGGCTGGCAGCGCGGGCACCAGTAGACGTCGCGCTGGATGAGGGGAGTCGGGCCGAGCTGGCCCGTGCGAATGCGGGTGCCGCAGCGAAGGCACGGCTTGCCGCCGCGACCGTAGACGTATGCCCGCTTTGCCGGGCGGAGGTCTCCTGTGGTCGTGCGGGTCGACCGACTCTTGTTCGCGTCGATCAGCCGGTGCGCGAGGGTGACCATGCGCGCGATGTCTACCTGGCCGACGGGCGTGGTGGGGGCGGCCCCGATGAGAAAGCAGAGCTCGTTGGCGTAGACGTTGCCGATGCCGGCCAGGTTGCGCTGCTCCAGCACGGCGACGAAGACCGGCACCTCTGGATCGCGCAGCAGGCGCTCGGCGGCCAGCGCCGCATCCCAGTCGGGGCCGAGGAGGTCGGGGCCGAGATGGCCGACCGCATTCTCCTCTGTGCCGCGCTCGAGCACCTCGATGGTGCCGAGGCTGAAGCCGACGGCCGTCCAGTCGTGCGTGCCGATGATCGCGCGCGCCTGCCACTCCGGCCGCTGCCACCGCGACTCCGGACGGTACAGGTGCCACGAGCCCTCCATCTTGAGGTGCGAATGGATGCTGTACTCGCCGATGCGCATCAGCAGGTGCTTGCCGCGGCTCACCACCTCCTCGACGACCTGCCCGGTGAGGTCGACCGTGGCGAACGCCGGAACCCGGATGTCGCACCGCGTCACCACCGCCCCCGCGAGGGCCGCGTTGAGGTTGTGGGCCGAGAGCCACACGGTGTCGCCCTCAGGCATGGAGTCTGAGCCCTTGCGGGTTGATGGCGAACCCCGCCGCGACGAGGGCGTTGCCGAAGGGTGTGCCGATGACGAAGTCGCCGTTGACGGTGTCGATGCGCAGTTTCGCCAGCGACTCCCTCACAACGCGGGCGAGGTCGACGGTGGCGAGGGCCAGCTGCTGCTCGTCGTCGGTGAACACGAGCGCCGTCTTGCCGCCGCGCTCGAGATAGAGCGCGAGCTCGCCGTCGACGAGCACGACGAGGCCACCCGCTTTGCGGCCAGGTCGATGCCCCTCGAGCTGCGGCCATGGAAGGGCCGCGCCGTAGGGGTTCGCCGGATCGGTCGCGGCGAGGGTCACAGCGGTCGGCTCGCGGCGGGCGATGCCATCGGTGCTGAAGCCGCGCAGCCGGTCGATCGTCGCGCCGGTGGCGAACTGGGCGGCGCCGAGTCCTTCGATGAAGTAGCCGCGGCGGGCGCGCCCGGTCTCCTCGAAGCCCGAGAGCACCTTGTAAGCGAGGGCGAATCCGCCGATGACGCCCTCGTTCATGACCGCGCCGCGGGTGACGACGCCGTGCCGCTCGAGCAGCTGTTCCGCAAGGGCCTTCGCCCTGACGGTGCTGTCGCCGGCGGCGACAGGCAGCAGTGACCACCGGCCGCCCACGCTCGGAGGGCCGCCCGTGTTCGGCACTGTCATCCGGCCGCGGTATGCCCGCACGCGCGGGGTTCTCGTGGTCTTGGCCCTGCCCCCGAGGTAGGAGCGCAGTGGTGCGAGGGTGTCGTTGGTGACGAGGCCGGCCCAGACCAGGTCCCACAGGGTCTGCTGCAGTGCCTTGTCGTCGGTGCTTCCGACCGCGCCCGCGAGCTGACGGAAGAAGAACGCGCCCCCGCCGGCGAGGGCATCGAGCACCCGTGCCTCGTCGGCAGTGCGCTCCTCGTCGATGCGAAGCGGCAGGGTCAGCGTCGCCGAGCCGGCGAGGTGAAGGCTCACCCGCCCGTCGTTGCCGGGCAGGCCGCCGTCGCCAGACCACAGCACCTCGCCCGTGAGCATGAGCTCGTCGAGCATCGCCGGCGAGTAGTCGCGCACGCGCGCTGGCAGCACGAGAGATTCCCAGATGGATGCCGGCAGCGCGACCCCGGCGAGCTGGTCGACCACCTGCGCAACGCCATCCACTCCTCGCAGCTGCTTGCCAACGTGCTGCCACACCGGAAGGAACCGCGCGAAGGTCGCGCCGTCGACGGGCTCGACCTCGTGCCGGAGGGCGGCCAGCGATCGACTGCGCAGGCGGCGCAGCACCTCGGCATCGCACCACTCTGTGCCGCTCGCGCCGGGGCGGAACTCTCCCTCGAGCACGCGGCGCTCGCTCGCGAGTCGCTTGAGGGCGGTGAGCACGACGGCGGTGCCGAGCCCGAACCGCGCGGCAACCTCGGCCACCGTGAAGGGAGTGTGGGTGCGGGCGTAGCGCGCGACCAGATCGCTGAGCGGGTCGGCTACGGGCTCGAGGAACGCGACGGGAACCCCGATGGGAACAGGGGTGCCGAGGGCGTCGCGCAGCCGACCGGCATCCTCGGCGATCGCCCAGCGCGGCTCGCCCGCGATCGTGACGGAGAGCACGCGGTTGCTGCGCTTGAGCGCGTCGAGAGCGCGCGGTATCTCGGCGGATTCGACGACCGAACGCGCCTCGATCTCCTCCACCGACAGCGGCCCGAGCAGCCGCAGCAGGTCGACGATGCCCTCCGCGCCTTTCGCCTTGCGGTCGTCGGCAAGGCGCTGCAGCTCGAGCCCGAGTTGCTCCATGACGGCGGGGTCGAGCAGCTCGCGCAGCTCGGCGCGGCCCAGCAGCTCTGACAGCAGAGTGGGGTCGAGCGACAGGGCGGCGGCGCGGCGCTCGGCGAGCGGGGAGTCACCCTCGTACATGAACGAGGCGACGTATCCGAACAGCAGCGACCGCGCGAAGGGCGACGGCGACTCCGACTCGACCTCGACGATGCGGATGTCGCGCCGCTCGATCTCAGCCGTTACCGCCGTGAGCGCTGGTAGGTCATACACGTCTTGCAGAACCTCGCGCACCGTCTCGAGAACGATCGGAAAGCTCGGGTACTTGCGGGCGACATCCAGCAGCTGGGCGCTGCGCTGGCGCTGCTGCCACAGCGGCGAGCGCTTGCCGGGGTTGTAGCGCGGCAGGAGAAGGGCCCGCGCCGCGCATTCGCGGAATCGCGAGGCGAACAGCGCGGAGCCGCCGACCTCGCTCGTGACGAGCTGCTGCAGCTCTTCGTTGTCGAAGACGAAGAGCGAGGCACCCGGCGGCTCCGCATCGGTGTCGGGGATGCGAACGACGATGCCGTCGTCACTCGCCATCGCGGCGCCCTCGACCCCGAGACGCTCGCGGATGCGCGCGCCGACCGCCAGCGCCCATGGCTCGTGCACCGGCCGGCCGAAGGGGGAGTGCAGGATGACGCGCCAGTCGCCGAGCTCGTCACGGAACCGCTCGACAACGAGGGTCTTGTCGCTCGGCACGTAGCCGGTCGCTGCCTTCTGCTCCTTGACGAAGGCCTGCAAGTTCTTCGCAGCGCGCTCGTCGAGGCCGATGTCACCGAGGTTCGGGGGGCTCGTCGAGTCGAGGCCTCGCGCGAAGGCGCCGATGGCGCGGCCGAGCTCCACGGGGCGCCCGAGGCCGTCACCGTGCCAGAACGGTGCACGGGCCGGAACGCCGAAGGCGGGCGAGACGAGCACCCGGTCGTGGGTGATGTCCTCGATGCGCCAGCTCGTCGTGCCGAGGGCGAAGACGTCGCCGACGCGCGACTCGTAGACCATCTCCTCGTCGAGCTCGCCGACGCGCATGCCGGTCGGCCGCGCCTCGTTCTCTGACCCGACCATGAAGACGCCGAACAGGCCGCGGTCGGGAATCGTGCCGCCGCTCGTAACGGCGAGGCGCTGGGCGCCGGGGCGGCCGCTGAGCTCGCCGGAGACGCGGTCCCAGACGATGCGCGGCCGAAGTTCGGCGAACTCGTCGCTCGGATAGAGCCCGCTGAGCAGGTCGAGCGTGGCTTCGAAGGCGCTCCGCGGCAGTGCGGCGAAGGGCGCGCTGCGTCGCACGGTCGTCCACCACTGCTCGATGTGCACCGGCTCGAGCGCGACGGCGGCGACGGTCTGCTGCGCGAGGATGTCGAGGGGGTTCGCCGGAACAGCGAGCGACTCGATCTGGCCGGCCAGCATCCTCTCCGCTGCGACCGCGGTGTGCAGCAGGTCGGCGCGGTGCTTCGGGAACATGACACCGCGAGAGGTCTCACCGACCTGGTGACCGGCGCGGCCGAGACGCTGCAGACCGCTCGCGACGCTCGGCGGGCTCTCGACCTGCACGACGAGGTCGACGGCGCCCATGTCGATGCCGAGTTCGAGGGATGACGTTGCGACGACGCAGCGCAGCCGGCCTGACTTCAGGTCGTCCTCGATGATCGCGCGCTGCTCCTTCGACACCGAGCCGTGGTGTGCGCGGGCGAGCAATCCGCCCGATGAGCCGATGGTTCCCGATTGCCCAGGCATGTCTGCCGCGCGCTCCGGTTGAGACCGCGGAGCCGGAGGCTCCGCGGCGCTGGCGTCGCCGTGGAGGCCAGAAATGGCCTCCACTCCAAGCTCCAAGCGCGCGTCGTAGATCTCATTGAGCCGCCCCGTCAGCCGCTCGGCCAGCCGCCGCGAGTTGGCGAACACGATGGTCGACCGGTGCCCGAGGATGAGGTCGACGATCCCCTCCTCGACGTGCGGCCAGATCGAGCCCTGCGGCTGGTCGCCCGCGGTGGAACCCTCGCGCTGCGGGGCCGTGCCGAGCTCTGTCATGTCGTCCACCGGCACGACGACGCGCAGGTCGAACTTCTTCTGCGACGCCGGGGCGACAATCGCGCACGGGGCGTTGCCGGCGAGGAAGCGCGCGACCTCCTCGCGCGGGCTCACCGTTGCCGACAGCCCGATGCGCTGCGCTGGCGCCCTGAGCAGATCGTCGAGCCGCTCGAGCGAGACCGCGAGGTGCGCTCCCCGCTTGGTCGCTGCCACGGCGTGCACCTCGTCGATGATGACCGTGTCGACTCCCGCGAGCGTCTCGCGCGCCGCGCTCGTGAGCATGAGGTAGAGCGACTCTGGAGTCGTGATCAGGATGTCGGGAGGCAGCCGCGCGAGCAGCCGCCGGTCTTGCGAGGTGGTGTCTCCCGATCGCACGCCGACCGTCACGTCGGGAACCGGCACCCCCAGCCGCCGCGCGGTCTGGGTGATGCCGACGAGCGGCGCGCGCAGGTTGCGCTCCACGTCGACGCCGAGCGCCTTGAGGGGCGAGATGTAGAGGATGCGGGTGCGCTTCTTCGGCTCGGCGACAGCGGGCGCGCTGGCAAGGCGGTCGAGCGCCCAGAGGAACGCCGCAAGGGTCTTGCCCGATCCCGTCGGAGCGACCACGAGCGCGTGCGCTCCGGTCGAGATTGCATCCCACGCGCCGAGCTGCGCGGCCGTCGCCTCGGGGAAGGCGCCGAGGAACCACTCCCGCGTGGCGGGGGAGAAGCGGTCGAGCACGCTTTTCTTCCCGACGGAGGCCATCATCCAATTCTCCCGGTCACGACTGACGTTCCGCTGGGGCTTGCGCCCCATCCTCTCTCGGCTCCCTCCCCATTCCGAAATGACGGAGACCGGGAGGGTGGAGGGTGCTGGATCCGCGTCGCGCCACTGCCAACCTTTCGAAGCTCCGTCATTTCGGAAAGGGAGAGGGGGCTGGGAGTGAGGAGAGCGCGGGCAGCGGAGGGGCCTACAGGTGCCCGGAGATGAAGCTCGCGATGTCGGTGAGCTCGTCGCGCGAGATGCCGTGGGCGAGATCCTCGTAGACCCGCGTCGTCGTCTCGGCATGGCGGGGCAGCCAGAGCGACGTCCAGTCGATGGCCGGCCCGGGGATCACCCGGTCGACGGTGCCGCGCCCCCAGAACACCGGGGGCCGAACCGCGGCGAGGGCCGGGTCCCCCGGGTGGTCGGCTCCCACGACGAAGCCCGAGAGCATGACGGTGTAGGCGATGCGCTCCGGGGCCAGCCGAAGCACCTGCAGCGCGGTGGCGCCGCCTTGCGAGAAGCCGAGGATGCCGACCTGCGTCGACTCCGTCGTGTCCAGCCAGTCGAGCACGGACTGCGCCGCCGCATCCGCCAGCCCCTCCATCGCCTCGGCCGGCGTGTCCGCGGTCAGCGGGAACCAGGCGTTGCCCGGCCCGGCGCGCAGCGGTGCGCGAAGGGATGCGATCACCGGGTCGAGGGGAAGCCCCGGCGCGAGACTGAAGAGGTCGCCCTCGTGCGATCCGTAGCCGTGCAGCAGCACGAGGAGCGGACGCCCCGCGCGCTCGCGCTCGGGGGCCGACCAGAGAACGGCATCTGCGTCGATCGTCATGGGCACTCCCTAGGCTGACGGCATGGGCACCGACTCCGACAATCCTTCCACCCCGATCGTCGCCGTGCTGCGGCGCGCCATTGTGGCCGCCGACCCGCGCGTTGCGGAGAACGTCAAGTGGAACTCCCCGAACTTCACCGTCGACGGGGCCGATCGGGTGACGCTGCGGCTCAACCCGAAGGGCGGCGTGCAGGTGATCCTGCACCGTGGTGCAAAGAAGGACGACTCGGCATTCGAGGTCGACGACCCGACGGGCATGCTGGAGTGGCGCGGCCACGACCGCGCGATCCTCGCCGTCGCCGACGAGGCGGAGGCGACGGCCGTTGCCCCCGCGCTGACGGAGCTCGTGGCCCGTTGGCTCGCGGCGTAACGCCGCCGCAATGACGAGCAGGTAAGAATGGAGTCATGAGCTCTGTAGGCACCCCTGATCCCAACTCCGGCTGGCTGTCCGACGAGGAGCTCGCCGAGACCCGCCGGCGACTGCCCATCCTCTACGTCGAGGCGGTTCCGGTGCGCGTCGACGGATCGGGCATCGTGACAGAGGTCGGCATCCTGCTTCGTGCGAACTCCGCCGGCTCCATCACCCGCACCATCGTCTCCGGCCGTGTGATGTTCGGTGAGACCCTCCGCAACGCGCTCTACCGCCACCTGGAGAAGGACCTCGGGGCGATGGCCTTCCCGCAGCTGCCACCGAGCCCCGTGCCGTTCTCGGTCGCCGAGTACTTCCCTTTTCCCGGCATGAGCCAGTTCAGCGACGCACGGCAGCACGCCGTCTCCCTCGCCTACGTGGTGCCGGTGACCGGCACGTGCGACCCGCGGGAGGACGCACTGGAGCTCACCTGGATGTCACCGATGGAAGCAGCGAGCCCGGGCGTGGCCGCCGAGATGGAGGGTGGTCGCGGCGCGCTGCTCAAGGCCGCGCTTGCCTCAGTCGGGCAGCTCTACTAGCGCTACCGCGCCATCCGAATCTCTGGCAGCTCCGCGCCGAACAGCGTGCCGACGCGGCGCACGGAGTCGGGAAAGAACTTCTGCTTTCGGTAGAAGGCCTGGGTCGCGCGGTTGTCCTCCGCGATCCACAGGTAGTCGGCGTCGGCGAAGCGCAGCAGGGTCTTGCCGATCGACGACCGGCGGTGCTCTGGGGCGACGTAGATGAAGTAGAGCTCTCGCCCGAGTTCGTAGCCCGGCTCCCGGCCGGGGCCGACCCCGGCGAAGCCCACGATCTCGCCGTCGACCTCGGCCACATACTGCACGTAGTCGGCCCCACGCGAGATGAAGCGGGCCCACAGGGCTGTCATGGTCGGCGCATCGAGCGAGGCGAGAACCTCGGCCGACAGGACCGCGGAGTAGAGCTCGCTCCACACTGCAGAGTGCAGCTCTCCCAGTCGCGGGATGTCGCCCTCTGCCACCTGCCTTGTCACCACTGCCATGCCCCCGATTCTACCGGCCAGCGACGATGGTGACAGAGGCTCACGCCGCCTGGCGCACCAGCTTCAGCTCGGTCTGGTACGAGGATCCGAACAGCACGCCGACGCGGCTGCGGGGGCCTCGACCACGGGTCACCCGCACGATCTCCGGAACGAATCCCTCGGCCGCGTAGAACTTGCGCGTGCCCTTGAATTCCTCCCAGACCCAGAGGTACTTGGGGTCGGTGGCCTCGAGGAGGGCCGTGCCGATGCCCTGCTTGCGGTGCTCGGGAGCGACGTACATGAAGTAGAGCTCTGTCTCCTCCGCCATGTCGCGGTCGCGGCCAGGGCCGACGCCGACGAAGCCGACGACCTGGTCATCGACCTCGGCGACCCACTGGCGGTAGGCATCGCCGCGCGTCACGAACTTGGTCCAGAGGTGCTCCATGTAGCCGGGGTTGAGCTGTGCGATCACCTCGGGGGAGAGTGCCTTCGGGTACAGCTCGCCCCAGATGGAGGAGTGCAGGGCCCCGAGTGCAGGTGCATCCGAGAGTGTCGCTCGTCGAATAGTCGCTGTCATGGCCTCACGCTAGCGACGCGATATTGCGGTCCTGTTTCGGGGATGCGCCGATCACGCGAACGACTCACCCCCAGTTCGGGTGGGGCTTTCGGCCCCACCCGGGAGGATCAGCGGCCCGCTGGGCGGCGGTTGGAGCGCACGACCTGGCCGACGCGGATGGGTCCGCCAGAGGCCTGGGCGCGGCCGTTGCCACCACGCGGACGCGAGGGCGCCTGCTCTGCACGCGGAGCCTGCGCGGAGCGCGGCTCGATGCGACGCTCGCCGGTGACGGCGGGGCGCGCAGAACCGCTGGAACGCGCCGGGCGGCCAGAGCGATCGGTCCTGGCTGGCTGGCCTTCGCGGTTCGCGCGCTTGCGCTGGGCGTTGGCGCCCTGCGAGCGGCCGTGGCCACCCGTGCTGCCGGCGTTGTTGGTGCCGGTGCGCTCAGACGGCTTGACGTAGGCCGCGACCTCGCCGACGAGGGCCTTCACAGCATCGGATGCTGCGGTGACCTTCTGGGGAGTGACGCTGATGGCCGCCTTGCGCAGCAGCGCCTCGGTGTCCTTGCGCTGGGCCGGGAGCATGATCGTGACGACCTCGCCCTCCTTGCCTGCGCGGGCGGTGCGCCCGGAGCGGTGCAGGTATGCCTTGTGCTCTGCGGGCGGGTCGACATGGATGACGAGCTCGATGTCGTCGACGTGCACGCCGCGGGCTGCGACATCCGTTGCCACCATGACGCGGGCCTCGCCGGCGGAGAATGCGGCAAGGTTGCGGTCGCGCTGCGGCTGGCTCAGGTTGCCGTGCAGGTCGACGCTCGGAATGCCGGCCTCGGTGAGTGCCTTGGCGAGCTTCTTGGCGTGGTGCTTGGTGCGCATGAACAGGATGCGGCGGCCGGTGCCGGAGGCGAGCGTGCGGATCAGCTCGTTCTTGGCCTCGACACCCTCCACCTCGAACACGTGGTGGGTCATCGCGGAGACATGGCTCGTCGCCTCGTCAACGGAGTGCAGCACCTCGTTGTGGAGGTAGCGACGAACCAGCTTGTCGACGCCGTTGTCGAGCGTCGCGCTGAACAGCATCCGCTGTCCGGTCTGCGGAGTCTTGTCCATGATGCGGGTGACGACGGGAAGGAAGCCGAGGTCGGCCATGTGGTCGGCCTCGTCGAGCACGGTGATCTCGATGGCGTCGAGCGCGACGAAGCCCTGCTTCATGAGGTCTTCGAGGCGGCCGGGGCAGGCAACGACGATGTCGACTCCGGCCTTGAGGGCCGCGACCTGGCGCTGCTGCGAGACGCCGCCGAAGATCGTGGTGCTCTTGAGGCCGTAGGCGGCAGCAAGGGGCTCGATGACAGCGGTGATCTGCGTGGCGAGCTCGCGGGTCGGAGCCAGCACGAGGGCGAGCGGCCGACCGGGGCGGCGCTGGCCACCGGCGAGCTTGCCGCCGAGGCGTGCCACGAGAGGAAGCGCGAAGGCGAGCGTCTTGCCGCTGCCGGTCTTGCCTCGGCCGAGCACGTCGCGCCCGTTGAGGGTGTCGGGCAGGGTGTCGAGCTGGATGGGGAATGGCTCCGTCTTTCCCTGTGCAGCAAGCACGGAGACGAGGGGAGCGGGCACGCCGAGCGTGCCGAAGGTTGTTTCAGACAAAGAAGTACCTAAGGGTTTTCATGCCGGGACTGATCCCGGTGTGGTGGCGAAGGCGGCAATGGCCGACATCGTTCGCCGTTGCAAATGCGGGAATCCGACTGCACTGGAAGTGCAGCACCGGAGAATGCGTTCAACGACGCAGGGAGACCAACGCGGTCTCGCAAGTTCCCCCACCCTAGCAGAACCCCCTTGACTGGGGCCGTCGCGGCCCTTTTTCCCACTGCATGAGAACGCATAGGGTGAGGGAAGCTGGCGATGCCAGTGGCACCGGCTTTCCCGAGTCGCTGCCGTTGACCTGAGTACTCGCGTAGGGGCACCTAGCAGCACCCTTCGTTGGAAACAACGTACGCGACCGTTGTTTTCGAGGACCCGACATGCCTGCCGAGCGCCGCTTCCGCGCCCCACGACTGACGCTGATGGGTCGGTCGCGACTTCTCGGTGCCGTTGCCGTCGGCGTCGCGGTGGCTCTCCTCTCCCCGGTGTTCGTCGCCGTGCCCGCCGCCTCAGCGGCAGAGCTCGTTCCCGTCGTGATCGACCTCTCGAAGACCGTCGACGTCTCGACGCCGAGCCCGCGGTCTGCCGGCCAGAACGTCTCATACAACTTCACCATCACCTGCTCGTCGACCCAGACCGACTGCGTCAACCTGCAGCTCACCGACTCCTTCCCCGCTCCCCTCGTCTTCACGAGTGTCGCGCCCAACGCCAAGTACATCGTCACGGCAGCGCCCAACGGCTTCGTGCTCACGTTCCAGAGCGCCCTCGACGAGGGCGGCGTCGGCCTCGTCGCCGGTGAGACCGTGTCGTTCACCGCGATCGGACAGGTGCCGCCGGATGTCGACGCGAGCTTCGATGGCGACACCATCACCAACACCGCCTACGCCACCGTCGACAACCCGGACAGCAACAACCAGGATTCGGCCGACGTCGTCATCACATCGCCCTTCGTTCCCGGTGTCGCCGTCTCCAAGACCGCATCACCGGAGTCGGTGAAGGCCTTCCCCAACCAGGCCGTCGATTTCGCGCTCTCCGCCACCAACCAGTCGAACGCGGGGGTGACGGCACTCGTCATCCAGGATCCCGCCACCTTCCCGAGCAACGCCTACGACTACGTGGCGGTGACCGGCATCTCCGGCCTCGTCAAGCCGACCGCCTCGAGCCTCGTGCTCGTGGAGTGGACGGCCGACGGATCCACGTGGCTGCCCGTCGACGACGACGACAACCCGGATGCCGCCCAGCCTTCCGCGAGCCCAACCCTGACGTCGTCGCGCGTCGGTGCACCGCTCGCGTCGATCGAGGGCCTGCGCTTCACCTTCACCGAGCCGGGCACCGCGCTCATCCCGCGGGGTGCGACCGCAGGCGTCACCATCGCGACGACCACGACGGTCGACGTCGACAACATCACCGTGCCGTTCACGGCGACCAACATCGTCTCTGCGCGCGTTGCCACCGGCACCGCGCCGGCGCTGTCGTACTACCCCGTGGTGACGGCTCAGGACACCTATGAGATCGTTCCCGCCGACATCGCCCTCGTTCCTGGCAAGTCGTTCAGCGACAACGACGTCGTCGGCGGCGAGAACGTCGTCGTCACGCTCTCCGGCCAGAACGGCGTCGACTACGACCTCGACCGGCTCTCCATCACCGAGCCGGGCGTCAACCCCGGCGCGACCTCGCTCGCCGACCAGGGCCTCGAGTTCGTCGGCTGGAACGACGCGTCGATCGAGTGGCCGAATGGTGCGACCTCCGTCGACGTGACCTGGGTCTACACCACCGGCCTGCCGACCACATCCTCGACGCTTGGCTCCACCACCGTCGACCAGCTGCCCGACCCGAACCCCGGCCAGAACGTCGAGAGCTTCGTCGTCACCTTCCACGGGCTCATGGGCGACAACGCGCTCGCGGTCGTGCCATTCGTCGCGCACACCCTCCCCGTCGTCGTGGCGAACGTCACAGAGACGAACACCATCACGGTCGATGCCCACTCCGTCGACGACGAGACAGCCACGGCTGACGCGAGCGACGACCTCACCCGTCGCAGCGTGCGCATCAACACGACCATCTCCAAGACCGTGTCGCCGGGGCTCATCTACGCCAACCCCGGCGCGGCGATCCTCGTCTCGCTTCCCTCGCAGGTCGCTCCCGCCCCCGTCGGTGTCGGCGACACCGGTGGCTCGACGATCGGCGTAGAGAGCTTCGTCATCAGGGACGTCGACGCAGACTTCTGGGATGCCTTCGATGCAGTCTCGATCATCGGCACCGCGGTTCCCAGCGGGTCACGGCTCACCATCCAGTACACGACCGATGGCGGCGGCAGCTGGACAGACCTGCCGGGCGCGGTCGGCCTGAGCGGGCCGTCGACGTACGGCGGAGCGATCCCCGGCGCGATCTCTGATGCAGCCAACGGCATCCAGTTCGTCTACACCCCCTCGATCGCCACCCCGCTGCTTCCACCGGGGTTCAGCGTGCAGCCCAACATCCGCGCGACGCTGCGCAGCGAGCTGCGCAGCGCTCCCGGAACCCTTGTCGTGCCCGGTCTCCTCGACGTCGTGCTCGTGAACGACGCGACCGCGACGGTCGTCAACGCCAGCGCGACGCCGTCGGAGGTCACCGCGACGGATCCGGCAACCGTCACGCTGCGACCGCTGCCACCCGGGGGCGGCCCCGGCTACGACCAGATCGAGAAGGTCTGGAACGACGACTACGTGCAGGCGCGCTCCTCAGAGCAGGCCTCGGCAACCATCTCGTGGGGCACCGCTGGCCTCGAGTACGACCGTGTGGTCATCTCCGACATGGCGGATGACACCCTCACCGCGGTCGGCGACCCGTCGCTGGCCGCCGTGGCGAGCTCGGTCTACGACGCATTCGACCTCGTGCGCATTCCTGCGATCACCTCGGCACAGGATCCGCTGATCGCCTACGACCGCGTCGTCGCGGTCGAGCTCTTCCGCACGGGAACCGGCTCCTGGGTGCCCATCGCATCCAACCCCTGCGCCGGCACCGCCTGCTACGGAACCTTCCCCGGTGCCACCTTGTCGAGCGCTGAGCGGGCCGACACCATCGGCGTGCGCCTCGTGTTCGCAGAGAACCCGAACCGCACAGAACCGGGTGCCTCGAACCCGGCCGCCCCGCCGGTCGGCTCTGGTGTGGCAGCGACGGTCGACCTCGACCGCGATGTGACCCTGCTGTTCGAACTGCGCATGGTTCGCCGCTCGAGCACCGATGCTGTGCTCGGCCAGACCCGGCACGCGCAGTACAACGCCTATGACGGCGACGAGGCGACAGAGGGGCTCGTGCTCAACACGGCGAGCCTCGATGCGATCGATGGCTCGACCGTGCTCTTCCACGAGGAGGACGGCGACACGATCACCATCCTCGACAGCCCGATCAACCTCAACGTGACCAAGACCTGGGTAGACGGCCCGCTCGGCCGGCCAACCCCGGGCTCCGGAGTGCCGCAGGCGCTCTACCCTTCCGCCCTCATGACGGTCACCGCGCAGAACGCCTCCGACGTGCCGGTCGACGAGCTCTCGCTGACCGAGCCGACGATGACAGCACCAGAGCCCTCGCCGTTCGACTTCGTCACCATCACGCACATCGCCGGCACCCCAGGCACGAGCTCCTCGTCGATGGTCGTGCTGACCAAGAGCGGCGTGGATGACCCGGCTATCACGCTCGCGGCCGCCACCGCCCTCTCTCCCGCAGCCCTCGTCGACGTGACCGGAATCACCCTCACCCTCGACGGCCCCGTGCCGAGCGATGCCACCATCGGCCTGCAGCTGAACACCCAGCTTCGCGAGTTCGTGCGGGGAACCAGCACGCCAGTGCCCCTCGACACCGTGCTCAACCGGGTGACCGGTTCGATCGTCGACCCCGGCGGCCTGCAGACGCCGGTGTTCCCATCCACCGACAACGTGCTGCTCGGCACCGCGACGGCGTCGATCGACATCGTCGCCGCGAGCTATGACGTGACGGCGACGAAGACGATCATCGCCGACACGACGTCGGCTGGGTCGTCGCCAGCCATCCAGTACGCGGGCAACTCCACGAACGCGACCGTTCGCCTCACGGGCCAGCCGAGTGGCTCGGCGCGCACCACCCGCATGGTGATCACCGATGACGAGCCGACCTTCTGGAACGCCTACAACTTCGTCGGGTTCGACTCGAGCGTCAGCCTTGTCACCCCGGTCAACCGCGTGCAGGTCGACCTGCTCATGGGCTCGAGTGTGTCGCACACGGGAGTCGACTACGACACGACCGCTGGCATCAGCTCGAGCTGCACCACGAACGCCGACCTCGACGCCGACTGCTGGCTCATCGGCTCGCCGTCTGCGGGCTTCACGCTGCCGACCCTCCCGGGCGGCTACGTGCTCGGTGACGTTCGCGGCATCCGGTACACCTTCACCAAGGCCGACGGCACGACGTGGGAGCGCCCGTACAACCCGGTCGTCTCGGCAGGCTTCGTCGTCGACCGCCGCACCACCCTCGTCTCGCCGTCCGGCACCCCGGTTCCCTCGACACTGACGACGTTCGTCGCGACCCCGACCCCTGGACTCGTCTCGACACCCGCTCCTGGCGAGGCCGAGGCCGGCGTGTTCAGCAACACCGTGCAGGTCGTCGCGAGTGCGGCGACCACCCCGACCGGCCCGTCGCTGTGGTCGGCCTCCGACGAGGCGGCAGCGCAGATCCGCTTCCAGCACCTGCCCGCGCGCGTGACCGTGACGAAGACGCCGTTCGCGGCGCAGTCGCTCGGCTCCGACATCCCATACCGCATCGTCGTCACCAACTCCGGGTCGACCGCGGTGAACGCCCACGACAAGCCGCTCGGCGACCTCGTGATCGTCGACTCGATGGAGGTCGACGCAGGAGAGCGTCTTCTCGTCTTCCCGAAAGACCCGGACTCCGGCGTCGAGTACGACATAACGGTGCCGGCCGAGGCCGCGAACGTCGTCAGCTACCGTTTCGCCGACGCTGCCAATGTGACGCAGACCAGTGGACTGCCGTCGATCGCCATCACGGTCGGCCCGGTCGAGTCGGCGAAGCAGGATGTCACCTTCACGGTCGACCCGAGCTGGCAGATGCCGGTCGGCTGGTCGCTCACCATCACCATGCGCATGCAGTTCGCCGACCAGCTCGATGCCGGCCGCGAGGTGCTCAACGCCGCGACAGTGACCGCAGACCAGGTCTTCGACACCTGCAACTACACGACCGACGGCATCGACCCGCAGCAGACGGTCGGCATGAGCGAGTGCACCGCGACCACCAGGGTCTGGCCGCTGCCGAGCGCACCCGTGACGATCGTCAAGGGCGTGCGCGGGCTCGACGCTGGTCCGCTCGACGCGGCAGGCGACCCGATCGAGCAGACGCCGGGCGACCCGTACGACGACCTCGGAATCCTCAAGACCGTTCCCGCCAGCAAGGTCAACTGCGACGCCCCGAACGTCTCGACCGGCCTGCCGTCAGCGGCGGAGTACTACCGCTACCCCTGTGTTCCGATCACCCGCCCCGGCGGGTACGAGGAGTGGGCGAACACCTTCGTCAACGGCGGCAACATCGGCCTCAAGCGCCTCGTGGCTATCGACGTGCTGCCAGCTGCCAACGACCGGGGTGTCATCGTCAACGAGTCCCGTGGTTCCAAGTGGACTCCGACGCTCACGAGCTTCCCAGAGATCGTCAACCAGCCCGTCGGCTCCTCGTACGCGGTGTACTACGTGACCAACCGCGCGCTGGTGGCAACTCGGTGCAACGGCGCCGACATCCAGAACACGCTCGGGATGTCTCCGACGTCGTCACCGCCGATGACCACCGGATACCAGCCCTGCCTCACCTCGTCGGCCAACCCTGACGACATCGCAGAGCGCAACGCCGCGTGGACCCTGCTCGACCCGTCGATCGCAGACAACGACCCGCTGCTCGCGACGATCGTCGCCCTCAAGTTCGTGCTCGTCATGGACGCCGACCTCATCGATCCTGGCGAGAAGATCTCGTTCGTCTACCGCTCCCGCACGGCGGCCGCGATCGAGCTCGCCGAGTCGACGGTCAACCTCGACCGCGACTCGATCGCCTACAACTCGATCGCCGCTGCGGCGTCTGCGATGGATGCCGGCACCGAGGTTCCCAACCGGTTCGTCACCGAGCCGCGCAAGGTCGGTGTTGCAATGGCGACCGGAGAGATCCAGCTGTCGAAGGCCGTCGACGGACTTGCCAGCGCATTCGCCGGCACAGCGTTCAACATCAACCTCGCCTGCACCTCCACAGAGGACAACGTGCCGATCGCCGTGCTCAACGCCGACGGCACGCCCAGGTTCCCGGTCACGGTGGCGCGCGGCACGACCGTCGTCGTGCGCGGCCTCCCGCTCTACGCGAAGTGCGCCGTCTCCGAGGCCACCACCTACGGGCAGACGTCGACGACCATCTCCGCCCCGGTCGTGACCGCGCAGCAGGCAGAGACCTCTGCCTACGACGTGCACGACCCGAACCCGGTGTTCGGCCCGAGCCGACCAGACGTCGAGCTCTCGACGATCACCAACACCTACGACATGGGGCGTTTCACCGTGACGAAGGCCGTCACGGCGACCGGGCGCACGACCGAGGGCGGAACGACCGCCCCCGACTACAACAACTTCCGCATCTCGGTGAGCTGCACCTTCGACAACGGCACGACGACAGCCTCGGTTCTCTCAGTGACGAACCAGCTGCTGACTGCGACGGGCGCCACCGCGACGTACACCTCGCCCGACATCCCCGCCGGGTCTGTCTGCACCGTGACCGAGACGCAGCGCCGTGGCGCGACCACCATCAACTGGTCGCTGACCAACGGCCCGACGGCGACTCCGGTGACGACATCCGGCTCCGTGCCGACCACGGGCGGAACCGTCGGGCAGGTGCCGCCGTTCACCGTCTCCCGCAACGAGGGCACGACGGCGACGAACGCCATGACCATCACGAACAACTTCACCTCGTTCGCGCTCACCGTGAACAAGACAGTTGCGGGTGCCTGGGCGGCCAACCACAACGAGGGCTCGTTCACGGTCAACGTCACCTGCACGCTGAGCGCCAATGGCACGAGCGCGACCTCGTTCTCTGGTTCGGCGACCTTCACCTCGCCAGGCACGCTCACGCACGTGTTCAACAACATCGCGGCAGGATCCGTCTGCACGGCGAACGAGCCGGTGGCCAGTGCCGGCGGCGCCGTCGTGACCTACACCGGCAACGGCCAGACCATGTCGACCAACCGCACCACGACGGTCACCAACACCTTCAACAACGCAAGCCTCGCGGTGACGAAGACCGTGCAGTCGACGGCTGTCAACGGCGACGGAGACCCGGTCTACCTCGATGCGCCGTACGTCGCGACCGTCGCCTGCGTGTTCGGCCCGTCGAACACGCCCGTCTATGCGGCAGAGTCTCCCGCTGCCGATGCCGTCATCACCTTCACAGAGCTCGAGCTCGGGGCCGACCGCACGCACGTCGAGACGCTGACAGAGCTGCCGGCCGGAGCCACCTGCACGGTGACGGAGACATCGGCGACGCCGAGTGCGACGGGAACCAACGTCACCTACGTCGCCGTGACCTCCGGGTCGCCCTCCGGCAAGACGGCAACGTTCGTGCTCTCGCCGATCGGCACCCGCGTCAACACGGCCGTGATCAACAACAACTACGGCGTCGAGCACTTCATCGTCGAGAAGTCGCTCAACGGCGCGGGGGCCGCGCAGTTCGGCACCGGCCCGTTCGTCATCCACGTGACCTGCCTCGCCGGCACGGTCGAGACCTATGACGAGGATGTGACGCTGCCGCTGCCCGGCGGGGTCTACTCCTACGACATCGGCTCGCTCGCCGCCGGGTCGGAGTGCACGGCTGTCGAGTCGAACCTCGCCGCGACCGGTGCCGACGCACTGGTGTACCGCGACGGTGCGGGAACCGAGATCGCCGAAGGCACCCCGGTCGACGCCTCCGGCGCCAACCCGCGCATCGTCGTGGAGAACTGGTACCTCAGTGGCCAGGTGACCGTGAGCAAGGCCGTCGACGGCGCGGGAGCGAGCGACTTCGGGGCTGGTCCGTTCACCGTCGAGATCTCGTGCGAGCGCGACGGCGACGCCGTCACCCTTGTCAACCCGGTGCGGCAGGTCGACACGCTTGCCTCGACCGGCGGCATTCCATCGTCGGTTACCTTCACGGGCATCCCTACCGGTTCTGAGTGCACGATCACCGAGACCGACACCGGCTCGGCAACCACGACGACACTCGATGTCGACGGCGTCACCTCGCCCGCAACGGTCGCCTACGGCCCGTTCACGATCGAGACCGATTCGAGCGTTCTCGCCGACAACCAGGCGCAGGACTTCGGCACGGTGGCGTTCACGAACACCTTCGACGTCACCGGCCTCGAGGTCACCAAGCTCATCGACGGCGACGCGGTCGACGAGCAGGGCGACCCGATCAGCTACGGGCCGTTCCCCTTCGCCGTCGACTGCACGTTCAACGGCAACGATGTCTACGGCACCGGCTACAGCGACACCGTTCCTATGCAGGACTCGCTCGACGAGGGCGAGACCTGGGCGATCGCCGGGCTCCCCGTCGGCGCCGACTGCACGGTGACGGAGACCAGCCAGATGGATGCCGTCGACACGACGATCCTGACGACCTCCGGCGGCAGCGCCCAGCCCCTCGACTCCGACACAGCGACCTCGCTCGTGCTGGGCGCTTCTGACAACTCGACCGTCTTCACGAACGTCTACGACGTGGGAAGTCTCTCGCTGGCCAAGGTCGTCGACGGCGCCGCCCGCGACGACTGGGGCACTGCCGACTTCGAGATCTCCGTCGTCTGCACCATCACCGACGCCATGGGCTTCCGCACGGTCTGGGATGAGACCTACACCTTCGACAAGGACGACACCACCCCGGTCGACATCGTCGACCTCGTCGCCGACTCGACCTGCACCATCACAGAGACGACGACGGGAACGGCCACCGCGACGGTGATCGACGTCGACGGAGTGCAGACAACGGGCACTGTTGCGACGGCAGTCATCACGGATGACGTCGACCCGACAGTGGTCGTCGTCACCAACACCTTCGACTACACCTCGGTGGAGGTCACCAAGACCCGCTCCGGCGACGTCGGGTTCCTCGGCGACAACGCCTGGGACCTGTGGGGCGAGGGCCCGTTCGAGGTCACGCTGGAGTGCTCGTTCGACGGTTCGCCGATCGACATCCCCGGAGGTGCGACGCGGTCACTCGACGGCACCAACGGCTACCTTGCCTCCTACGAGCTGCTGCCCGTCGGGGCCGACTGCACCATTGACGAGACCGAGACCGGTGCTGCAAACGCAACGACGATCTCCGACCCGACCTTCACCACCACCGCTGGCGCATTCCCGGTGGATGTCGAGAACGAGTTCTACCTCGGCGACCTCTCGGTCACGAAGGCGTTCGCCGGCGACGGCAGCGGTGTCTACGGCAACACCGACTTCGAGATCACCCTGACCTGCGAGCGCGACATCAACGGCACTCGCGAGACCTTGCAGCTGGTCGACGACGGCGTGGCTGTGCTCAGCGACGGCAACGGCTACTCGTTCACCTACCGCGACCTCCCGGTCGGGGCGGAGTGCTCGCTCGAGGAGACCAACGCCGGCTACTCGACGCAGCAGACGATCGGCGCACCCGTCACGATCGAGCGAACGACCGTGCAGACGGTCGCGATCGACCTGCAGAACGAGTTCCTGGTCGGCGACATCGCGTTCACCAAGCAGATCCTCGGGGCGTTCTCCGCTCGCGCTGCCGGTAGCTTCGACGTCACCGTCGAGTGCTCGTTCGACGTCGCCGGAACCCCGACTCCGCTCGTGCTGCCTGGCGGGCCGACGGTCACCATCCGGGCTGGCGAGACGGTGGAGTTCACCGACCTTCCGGTCGACACGACCTGCGCGTTCGACGAGCTCGGCAACGGCGGAGCAGACCTCGGCATCTACTCGCTCAACGGCCTCGTGCTCGTCGGCAGCTCGATCGACCTCCCAGAGGGCGAGAACGAACTGACGCTGACGAACATGTACCTGCTCGCGCACAACGGCACCGACTCGCTCATGCTGATCCTCGCGGCGATGATCACCGCGGGAACCGGCATCGTCATCGTGGCGGCGAACCGCAGGCGGCGCGCCGGCCTCTAGCGGCCGTAGCGCTCGCCGACGGGGATCTCGACGTCGACGGTGTTGCCGTGCTGCGCGAGTGGGCACGCCCAGGCGGGGTCGTAGGCGCATGACGGGTTGTAGGCGAAGTTGAAGTCGAGCACGAGCGACCGCGGGGTCGAGCCCGGTCCGAGGTCGGCGCCCTTGACAGTGTCGAGCAGGTAGCGACCGCCGCCGTAGGTTCCGCCCGTGGTGCCGGCCAGGGCATCCTTGACGGGCACGAAGAGGCCGCCACCATAGGAGGCGAGCCGCCACACATCGAGGCTGCCGACCGAGGCGAGCTCCACGTGCCCGATGAGATCGAATGGCACGGTGCCGTCGGTACCGGTCTCGACCTCGATGCGCCTCGGCTCCACGGGCAGAACCTCGGCCTCGAACCGCCAGTCGGGGTTGTACGGGCGAACCTTGAGGCCGGTGAACGCGGCGAGGTCGTCGGCAAGCAACGGGCTGGATGGATGCTGCGCGAACATCCGGTCCCGCCCCCGCCTCCACAGATCGTGGGCTGCATGCAGGTCTGTCGCCGCGCGCACGGCGGCGTACAACGCGTGCGTCTGTCGGCGCCAGTCGGCAACCTGCAGAGCAGTGTCGACGGCGGCACTCACCAAGTGGGCGCCAGTCGACGGAGGCCGAACGCCCGCCACTGCCAGAAGAACCAGTAGACCGCCCACATCGGCAGCGTCAGGGGCCCCGCAGAGAACCGCAGCTGGTCGCGGTACAGCGTGCGTCCGTCGGGAAGGGCGCTCACCGCCATCTCGTGCCGCCACTGCGTCACGAGGCTGATCGGCCCACTCACGCCGATGCCGCCGTCGCGCATCACGCGCACTCCGTCGCGCCGCCGAGGGTAGCTGACGTCGATGCACTGGCGCCCGATGTCGACGAGCCCGAAGGCCCGCACGCTCACCAGGTGCTTGCCCTCCGGCCACTGGGCAGGAAAGCCCTCGTCTTCGAGGGACTCGAAGGTGGTGAATGGGAACGACACTGCCCGGAACACCTCTGGACTGCGGATCGCGTCCCACGCAGCGTCGGGCGTGCAGTCGAGCTCGAGCTTGAGAAGGATGCGCATAGGACAGTGTCTCTGCTGGCTACGTCTCGTGACTTGAGATTGGCTGGGAGTCGTGGCGGGCGCGGTATTTTGGTCTCGTGACCGACCCCCGCATCCAGTCCCGTTTTCAGGTTCGATTCGACTGGGGCCTCGACGGTGCCACGGCCGTCGGCGAGGGAGCGCACATCGTCGTCTGGGCGGATGCGCTGCCGACGCCCGACGCGCCAGACCCGCTCTCGATCGACGGCCCCGCGATTGTCGCCGCGACGCAGGGCAGTGCCGCTGCCGCCGCGCAGTGGATCCTCGACCGCCAGGCGGAGCTCGGTGACCGGGCCATCGTCGCGGTAGTCGGAGCCGGCACCGACGACGGGCGCTTCGCCGTCGAGGATCTCCTCGCTGCCGGTGCCGTCGTCGACGCGCTGAGCTCCCTCGGTATTGACTCGACCTCGCCAGAGGCCGCGGCCGCGAGCGCAGCGTTCGAGGGCCTGCGCAATGCGACCCTCCACCTGCTGAGCGCGAGCGTCACGGGTCAGGGCCTCGATCGCGAGGCGATCGCCGCGGCCAAGGAGAATGCCGTCTCGACCGAGTTGCGCATCCTGCGGGAATTCAGCCTCCCCGCGTAGCGTTCTCCCTGCTAACCACCGAGCAAGGAGCACGCGCATGAAGGCAGTAGTCGGCGACACCGTGATCGCAGAGGCACCAGAGGAAGACCTCATCAAGATCGAGGGCAACTGGTACTTTCCGCCGGCCAGCGTCAACAGCGCGCTGCTGACCGAGAGCGCGACCCCGTACACCTGCCCGTGGAAGGGCGAGTGCCAGTACTTCACCGTCGAGGTCGACGGGCAGAAGCTGCAGGACCGCGCCTGGAGCTACCCGACGCCGTACCCGACCGCGTTCGACCGTGTCGGCAAGGACTTCAGCAACTACGTCGCCTTCTGGAAAGAGGTCGAGGTCGTCGCCTAGCTGTCAGACGTTCGCGATCGCCTCGACGCCCGTTCAGACCGAGGCGATCACCTCGATGCCCACGAGGGCCTCGGGGCGGCCGAGCGCCGGCACCGGGATCACCGTGATGGCCGTCGCGTGCATGCCCCAGACGTCGCCGGATGCCGCGAAGCCCGCCTGCACCGACTCGCCTTCCTTGAAGAAGACCGTGAGCTTCGCCACCGCGGACTGATCGGCGCCGACCTCCTGCAGGATGGCGAGCACGTTGCTGAGCGCCTGCCGGGTCTGTGCGGCGAAGTCGCCGCTGATCGCGCCGTCGGAGTCGGTGCCGTTCTGCTCTCCGATGTAGAGGGTTCGCCCACCCTCGACGAGCGTCGCCTGCGAGAAGGCGGGGTTCTTGTGCAGGGAGTCGGGGTTGATATGGGTGACAGTCATGCTTTCTCCTTAGCTCTGAAGGCCTTCACCTTCGCCCGGTTGCCGCAGCGCTGCATCGAGCACCAGCGGCGGTTGTTGGTTCGTGAGTCGTCGTAGAAGATGAGCGAGCAGTTGTCGGCATCGCACTCGCGAATGCGCCCCTCGGAGTGCCCGAGCAGGTGCACCGCATCGCGGGCGATGGTGGCGAGCGCCTGCCCGGTGCGCACCCTGCCGCGACCGGCCTGGCGGTTGCCGCCATCGAGGGCGGGCGGCATGTCCGGGGTCGCCGCGTACAGGTTCAGCGTGTCGACATCGTCGGCCTGCATCTCCGCGCCGTCGGCCTGCGCACGGGCGAGCCGGTAGATGGCAGCGCGCAGGTTCACCGCATCGACGAGGTCGCGGTCCGTCGCGTCGTCGGCGAGGTTCTCGAAGCGGTCGCCGAGCCACCTGGCCAGGTCGGCAGCGGTGTGAAACTGCTCCCAGGCGGCAGGCCCGCCGAGCAGTCCCGTGTGGGCGAAGTCGAGGCAGAGCGCCCCGGAGTCGTACCACCAGCGGATTCCGTCGTTCGGCACGAGCCATTGTCCAGTCGCCATGTAACCATTATCGTCGGTTACGTGATCGCCGTACAGGAGAACCAGTGAACCGCCAGCGCCGAGTGCTCATGGTCGCGATCATCGTCGCGTTCGTTGCCTTCCTCGACGGTGCCGTCATCAACGTCGCACTCCCGGCGATCCGCGAGGATCTCGGCGGCGGGCTGGTGGTGCAGCAGTGGGTCGTCGACGGGTACCTCATCACCCTCGGCGCCCTGATCCTCACGGCGGGCTCGCTCTCCGACTCGTTCGGCCGCCAGCGGATCATGCGCATCGGCCTCTACGGCTTCGGCGCGGCCAGTCTCGCCTGCGCGATCGCGCCCGACGGCGTCATCCTTGTGGTGTCGCGCGTTGTGCAGGGTGGGGCGGGGGCACTGCTTGTTCCGAGCTCGCTCGCGCTCATCATCGCCAACTTCTCGAGGGAGGAGCAGGGCAAGGCCATCGGCACCTGGACCGCGTGGACGACGGCGGCGTTCCTCGGCGGGCCACTGCTCGGTGGACTCCTGGTCGACTACGCCGACTGGCGCTGGGTCTTCGCGATCAACGTGTTCCCCATCGCGGCGGCGCTCATCCTGCTGCGCGGCCTCGGAGCGGAGCAGAAGCCGGAGCATCGGGCGAAGGTCGACGTGGTCGGGGCCGGCCTCGGCATCCTCGGTCTCGGTGGTCCGGTGTTCGGGCTCATCGAGCAGTCGCGGCTCGGCTGGCAGAGCCCAGGAGTCTGGATTCCGATCGTCGTCGGTGCTGCCTCGTTCTGCCTCTTCCTGTGGTGGGAGTCGCGGGTGCCAGAGCCGATGGTGCCGCTCGGCATGTTCGCCATTCGCAACTTCGGGTTCGGCAACCTCGCGACCCTGTTCATCTACGGAGCCCTCGGATTCGGCGGCTTCGTTCTCGGGGTCTTCGTACAGGAGGTCGGCGGCTACCCGGCGACCCTCGCCGGCCTCATCAGCCTTCCCTCCGGGCTCCTGCTCATCCTCCTTTCGCCACGATTCGGCGCGCTGTCGGCGAAGTACGGCGCGCGCCCCTTCATGACGATCGGGCCGCTCGTGCTGGCCGCCGGCTACCTCTACCTCCTCGTCGTCGACGAGGAGGTGTCGTACTGGCCGCAGCTCTTCCCGGCCATCATGCTCATGGGCCTCGGCATCGCGATCACCGTCGCGCCGCTCACCTCGGCGACACTCGGGGCGGTCGAGCAGTCGCGGGCCGGCATCGGCTCGGCCATCAACAACGCCGTTGCCCGCATCGCCGGCCTCATCACGGTGGCGTGCACCGGCCTCATCGTCGGCGCGAAGCTCGATCTCGACGGATTCCACAGTGCGGTCGTGGTCAGCGCCGCACTGCTCGTCGTCGGCTCCGCTGTGTCGTTCGCGGGAATCCGAAAGCAGGAGACCAGCACCGCGGTCAGCGAACCGAGCGTGCCGTCCACGTGATCAGGTGCGCCGCGTCGAAGCGGCGGGAGCACCGGCCACACGCGAGAGCGCGAGCCGGCCTGCGATAGCGGTAGTGCAGATGGCCAGCGGGGCAGGTGCCGATCCATGGCGCGAGCTCGTCGGCGATCGGGCCGTCGTGCAGTCGCTTGCCCTCGTACCCGAGGTCTTTCGCGACCGATCTCCATGCCGCGCCATGGCCGGCGCGGGTGCCGGCCATCGCGTGCGCGACCTCGTGCAGCAGCACCTGGTGGATCTCGTCATCCTCGAAGCGTGCCGCGAGGTACCTCGAGACGGTGATGCGCTTCGCCGTGAAGTTGCAGAGCCCGGCGCGCGTCTTCGCGTTGTCGAAGCCGAAGCTCCAGCTGTCGTCGAGATGCAGCGAGATGAGGGCGTTCGCCCAGGTTCTCACGCGATCCAGATCAGCCACCTAGCGAGATTAGCCCTCGTGGAAGACATCCAGTTCCACTTGCCACAGCCGGTCGTCGCCGTCCACAGGATCGCCGCGCCCGTCGGTGTTGTTGGTGAGGAACCACAGCGACCCGTCCGGGCCGGGAATGACATCGCGGATGCGCCCGAACTCGTTCACGAACCACGGCTGCGACTGCGCCTTGCCGCCATCGGCGTAGATCGCCCACACCCGCTCACCGCGCAGTGAGGCGAGGAAGAAGGTGCCGCGGGTGAAGGCGAGCCCGCTCGGGCTGGCCTCCGACGTCGCCCACTGCAGCAGGGGGTCGACGAAGTCGGGATTGTTGGCGACTCCCTCGACGACGGGCCAGCCGTAGTTGCCGCCCGGCTCGATGATGTTGAACTCGTCCCAGGTGTCCTGTCCGAATTCGGCGGCATAGAGCTGGCCGCCGTCGTCCCACGCGATACCCTGCGGGTTGCGGTGGCCGAGCGAGTAGACGAGGGAGTCATCGAAGGGGTTGTCGTCTGGCACCTCGCCTGTCGGCGTCATCCGCAGGATCTTGCCGTTGTACGACCCGCGGTCTTGCGCGAGCGGGGGATTGCCAGCATCGCCGACCGTCGCGTACAGCATGCCGTCGGGGCCGAAGGCGATGCGCCCTCCGTTGTGGTTGCCCGCCTTCGCAAGGCCGGTGAGCACCTCCTCTGGCTCGCCGAGCCCGTACTCTCCAGGCTCGCCCCGCAGCTCGAGCCGAACGATGCGGTTGTCGGATGCCGCAGTCAGGTACGCATACAGCCAGCCATCCAGCACGGCGAGCCCCAACAGCCCGCCCTCACCGCCCGGATCGACCCCGGGAACCACGCCGACCTCCCGCACGTCTCCCGCAGCAGTCAGCTCCTTCACCGTCGCGGAGTCCCGTTCGCTGATGAGCGCGGATCCGCTCTCCAGCCGCACGACCGACCACGGCGCGGCAAGGTTCTCGGCGATCGCCACGGGATTGCCCACCGGCGTCACCGGTCCCGGCCCGTTGGTGCTCTCGCTCGCCTGCGGCAACGGCGGCGACAGCGGGTACTGTGTGCAGCCGGTCAGCAGCACGAGCAGGGCGACCGCGGCAACGAGAGGCTTCATGAACCCATCTTGGGCGGCGGTGCCGCCATCGTCCACGACTTTGTCGGCTACTTGTTCTGAATGAACGTGCGCCCCGGCGGTGGCGACGGGATCGCCGTCGCGTCGGTCACGAGCGGCGCCCCCGCGATCCAGTCAACGATCTCGCGGCCGTCGAGCACCTTGGCCGGATGCGGGCCGCCGGCGAGCAGGCGCGGCATCCACTCCATCGGCAGCGTGCCCTTCGAGCCGACGAGCACGACGTTGCCGAACCTGCGCCCCTTGAGGATCTGGGTGTCGGCGAGCGCGGCCACCTCGCCGACCGCGCTGCGAAGTGTTGCCGCCTGTGAGCGGGCGAAGGCAAGGCCGGGTCCGTCGGCGACGTTGACGAGCACGACGCCCTCTGGCGCGAGCAGAGACACGGCATCGGTGTAGAACTCGAGGCTCGTGACGTGCGCCGGGGTGCGCGGGCCGCTGAAGACGTCGATCACGAGAAGGTCGACCTTGCCGCGGATGCCGTCCGGCAGCTTCGCGAGCGTCTCGCGGGCGTCGCCGTGCCGCACCCTGATCTGCGCATCGCGCGGCAGCGGCAGGTGCTCGCGAACCAGGTCGACGAGGTCCATCTCCAGCTCGATCACCTGCTGGCGGGAGCCAGGCCGTGTCGCGTGCACGTAGCGGGGGAGGGTGAACGCGCCGGCTCCGAGGTGCACTGCGGTGATCGGCTCGCCGGGCATGCCCAGCTGGTCGATGACGTGGCCCATGCGCTGGATGTACTCGAAGAACAGCTCCGACGGGTTGTCGAGGTTGACGTGCGACTGCGGTGTGCCGCCGACAACGAGGGTGAAGGAGCCGGGAACCCAGCGGTCCGGCTCGATGACCGCGTGCAGTCCACTGACCGCGAGGGTCACGCCGGGGATGTCAGGCATCGCTGGGCGGCGTTCCCGGAACGGTGAGGAGGAACTCGCCAAGGTACTGCACGCCGACGCGCTTCGCCTCCGCGATGAAGAAGTCCGTGTTGGCATCCGCCTCGTGCGCGCGGCGCACGAGAGCCTCGATGACCTCGATCATCGCCTCGACGTGCTCCTGGAACAGCGGACGGTCCCACGCCTCGAACCGGGGCTGGAAGTAGCGGATGGCCTCGGCCGCGACGAGGGCGGTGTTGCTCGCCCCGTCCCGGAAGTGCGCGCCGCCGTCGAGCCCGAGCGCTCGAAAGCTCGGCACCTCTCTGTACATGCGCACGAAGGTGTCGACAGAGCCCTCGACGGCACCCTCCCAGGTGAGGTTCTCGTCGTCGAGCATCTCACCGGTCGACTGGAGGAAGTGCTCGAGGTTGCGCGCGGTGAGCGCTCCGACGATCGCGTCGATGTCGGCGAAGTAGCGGTAGATCGCCGGACCGGACATGCCGGCGTTGCGGGCGATGAGCGCGGGTGTGAGAGCGCTCGGCCCCACCTCGTCGATGAGCCGCGCTGTGGTGTCGAGGATCAGTGAGAGGCGCTGCGTGCTGCGGTCCTGAGTGGGGCGTCGGCGCAGGTTCTCGTCAGTGGTGTCGGCCACGGGCCCTCCTGTAGTTCAGAACCGAGGATAGCTGCAGACTGCGGGGCCCATGGCCCGACGTCGACACAATATGTCGATAGTGGCGATGGTTTCACGCACCCATTCGGCTCTTATAGCCCAAATGCGGAAACTGGTCAAGGAACTGCTGGACACATTCCGGCAAAGTGTCCTATAGTTGTTCTTTGCGCTCCCAGACATCCTTCTAGTCATATTGTGGACAGCTGGCGCGCCCCGAGTATAACGGCGGGGCGGTCTTTTGGAGCGAATTCACTACCGACAGTCGATTCT
>NZ_JBXMIS010000072.1:0-33799 GCF_057073975.1 Conyzicola sp.
GTCGCCAACGCCGACCAGATGCTCATCGTCGTCGCCGCTGCCAACCCCGAGCCGCGAACGAGGCTCGTCGACCGGTATCTCGTGGCGGCGTTCGACGCGGGAATCGCCCCCATCCTCGTGATCACCAAGACCGACCTCGCCGACCCTGCCGAGTTTCTCGCGAACTTCGCCGGGCTCGACCTCGACGTGATCGAGAGCCGCAGCGACGACTTCCAGGTCGAGGCGGTGCGGGCGCGACTCGAGGGTCACACCACCGTCGCCGTCGGTCACTCGGGTGTCGGCAAGTCGACGCTCGTGAACGCGCTCGTGCCGGAGGCGAACCGCGCGGTCGGCCGCGTCAACGACGTGACGGGCCGCGGGCGGCACACGTCGTCATCCACCGTCTCGCTCCGCATCGGCACGGGCTGGATCGTCGACACCCCCGGCGTGCGGTCGTTCGGGCTCGGTCATATCGACCCCTCGAACATCCTTCGATCGTTCACCGACCTCGCCGCCCTCGCCGAGGAGTGCCCCCGCGGCTGCACCCACCTGCCCGACGCGCCCGACTGCGCGATCGTCGAGGGCGTGGAGGAGGGTAGGCTCGGCGAGCTCGGAGCGCAGCGGCTCGAGTCGTTCCAGCGGCTCATCACGACCCTCGGGTCGACGGCGTAGCCTTCGCTAGCCTGTAGTCGTGACCGACTACTCCCCTAGTGACGACCTGTCCCTTGCCCTCGCACTCGCCGCCGAGGCCGACCTCATCTCCCTCGAGCGATTCACGGCACTCGACCTCGTGGTCGAGACGAAGCCAGACAGAACACCGGTGACCGATGCCGACCAGGCGGTGGAGCGCAGCATCCGCGCCGGCATCGCTGCGGCGCGGCCGAACGACTCCATCCTCGGCGAGGAGTACGGGGAGCAGGGCACTGGCAGCCGTCAGTGGATCATCGATCCGATCGACGGAACAGCCAACTTCCTGCGCGGCGTTCCCATCTGGGCAACCCTCATCGCTCTTGCGGTCGACGGCGTGCCGGTCGTCGGTGTGGTCAGCTCCCCCGCCCTCGGAAAGCGCTGGTGGGCGGCTGCCGGGCACGGTGCCTTCGGCATGGAGCACGGCAAGGAGCCGCAGCGCCTTCAGGTCAGCAGGGTCGCAGAACTGCCCGACGCCGCCCTCAGCTACAACAACATCAAGGGCTGGGATGCGGCCGGTCACCTAGACAGCCTTGTCGACCTCCAAAGGCGGGTGTGGCGTGCGCAGTCGATCGGCGATGCGTGGGCCTATATGCTCGTCGCGGAGGGTCACCTGGACGCTGCCGGAGAGTGGGATATGAAACCGTATGACATTGCTGCACTGATTCCGATCGTTGAAGAAGCCGGGGGCCGTTTCAGCTCCCTCGCCGGTGAGACCGGGCCGTGGAGCGGCAGCGCTCTCGCGACCAACGGCCGCCTTCACGACGCCGTACTCTCGATCGTGGCGGCAGGCTGATGCGCCGCGTCACACGCACCGCCACCGTCCTTGCGGTAGCAGCGGTGCTGTCCATGGGTCTCAGCGGATGCAGCGCCATCGGCAACCTCATCTCTGGCGCGACAGAGGACGACGTCTTCACCCTCGCGGTCGGCGACTGCTTCGACTCGAACACCGAGACCGACTCCGGCGAGGACATCAACTCCGTGCCGACCGTCGACTGCGCCAAGCCGCACGACTACGAGGTCTACTCGAGCATCATCATGGACGACGAGACCTACCCGGGCGAGGAGGACACGATCGCCAAGGCCGACGCCCAGTGCCTCGGCGGCTTCGAGGGCTTCATCGGCCAGACGTACGACGAGGCCGTCACCTACGACTTCACGTACTTCTACCCGTCGACCGAGAGCTGGGAGCTCGGCGACCGCGAGATCCTGTGCATGATCGTCGAGATCGACGCCGATGGCCAGATCGTGAAGGTCACCGACTCCCTCGAGGGTGCCGGAGCGTAGCCATTCGGCTCTAGCCAGCTACATGCCGCTCGTCCGCCCCCACGTACTGCGACAGGGGGCGGATGAGCGCATTGGCAGCGGCCTGCTCCATGATGTGGGCCGTCCACCCGGTCACGCGGGACGCGACGAAGAGCGGCGTGAACGTGAGGGTGTCGAATCCCATCAGGTGGTAGGCCGGCCCGCTCGGGTAGTCGAGGTTCGGCTTGATGCCCTTGCGGGCATCCATCGCCGATTCCAGCGCCGAGTACAGCTCGGCGAGGTCTGGTCGGTCGTACTCCGCGACGAGCGTGTCGAGGGCCGCCTTCATCGTCGGAACCCGCGAGTCGCCGCTCTTGTAGACGCGGTGGCCGAAGCCCATGATCTTGCGCTTCTCCGCGAGGGCGGCATCCAGCCACGCTTCCGCCTTGTCGGCGGTGCCGATCTCGTCGAAGGCGAGCATGACCGCCTCGTTCGCACCGCCGTGCAGCGGGCCCTTGAGCGCTCCGATCGCCGCGGTCACCGCGGAGTAGAGGTCGGCGAGGGTGCTCGTGACGACGCGCGCCGTGAACGTGCTCGCGTTGAACGAGTGCTCCGCGTAGAGGATCATCGACACGTCGAAGGCCTTCACCACGGTGTCGCTCGGCACCTCGCCGAAGGTCATGTGGAGGAAGTTGGCTGAGTACCCGAGGTCGTCGCGCGGCTCGACGAGCTGCTCGCCGTGGCGGCGGCGCTGGTCGTAGGCGACGATCGACGGCACCTGCGCGAGCAGGTAGACGGCACGCCCCTCGTTGAGGCGGCGGTCGAGGGTGCCGTTCGGCTCGTTGAGCGTCGGGTCGGTCGCGCCGAGCACGCTGACCGCAGTGCGCACGACATCCATGGGATGCGCGGTGAGGGGAAGCTCGTCGATAACGCGCTTCACCCGCGGATCGAGAGCACGAAGCGAGCGCTCGAGCGCCTCGAAACCGGAGAGCTCGTCGGCGGTCGGCAGCTCGCCGTTCCACAGCAGCCACGCCACCTGCTCGAAGCTGCAGTGCTCCGCGAGCTCCTGCACCGGGTAGCCGCGGTAGAGCAGCGAATTGGTGTCTGGGTTGACCTTGGAGATTGCTGTCGTGTCGGCCACGACACCGGCGAGGCCCTTCCTGATGTCGATCGGTGCAGTGTCGGTCACGTCAGCTCCTGTTGTTCGAGAGGTCGAAGGTGAAGATGCCGTCGTCGAAGCGCGAGTAGGCCTCGTAGTCGACGAGCTCGTAGAGCCGAGCGCGGGTCTGCATCGACGGCACCGCGCTCGTGAGCGATCCCTCGGCGAGGATCGTGTCGAGACCGCGCTCTGCGGCACCCATGGCGAGGCGCAACAGCGACACCGGGTAGATCACGATGTTGACTCCGACGTCCTCCAGCTGCTGGTTGGTGAACAGCTCGCTCTTGCCGAACTCGGTCATGTTGGCCAGGATCGGCACGTCGACGGCCGCGCGGATGGCGGCGAACTCCTCGAGGCTCGCCATCGCCTCTGGGAAGATGGCGTCGGCCCCGGCGTCGACGAGCTGCTTCGCGCGGGTGACGGCAGCATCCAGTCCGTCGATGCCCCGGATGTCGGTGCGGGCCATCACGAGGAAGTTCGGGTCGCGGCGCGCCTCGACCGCCGCGCGGATGCGCTTGACCGCGGTGTCGGCATCGACGACCGCCTTGCCGTCGAGGTGCCCGCAGCGCTTGGGGTTGACCTGGTCTTCGAGGTGCAGGCCGGCGAGACCGGCATCCTCGATGACCTGCACGGTGCGGGCGACGTTCATCGGCTCGCCGAAGCCGGTGTCGGCGTCGACGAGGGAAGGGAGGTCGGTCACCCGGGCGATCTGGCCAGCGCGCTGGGCCACCTCGGTGAGCGTGGTGAGCCCGACGTCGGGAAGCCCGAGGTCGGCGCTGAGCACCGCCCCGGAGATGTAGACGCCCTCGAAGCCCTTCTGCTCGATGAGCTTCGCGCTCAGCGGGTTGAAGGCCCCGGGCAGGCGCAGCAGCTTTCCGCTGGCGAGCGCGGCGCGGAAAGCCGCACGCTTCTCATGCGGCGGGGTCGTCGCGTGCAGCATCAGAACAGTCCCTTCGGCGGGGTGGGCAGCCCGGTGGCGTTGACGGTGAGGCCGCCCAGATCGAGGGCAGAGAGCGACGGAAGTCGTTGCGCGAGATCGAGGAACCGCTCGGTCTCGGCCTGCTCAAGCACGCCGTCGGCGAGGGTGCGGAACTTCGCGATGTACTCAGCGCGGGCGAAGGGCCGCGCTCCCAGCGGGTGGGCATCCGCGACCGCGATCTCGTCAACGATGGTCTCGCCGCTCGTGAGGGTGATCTCGACGCGCCCGCCGAACGCCTTCTCTGCGGGATCGAGCGAGTGGTAGCGGCGGGTCCACTCCGCATCCTCGACGGTTGTCACCTTGTGCCACAGGGCGACGGTGTCGGGGCGGGCCGCGCGCTCTGGCGCGTAGGAGTCGACGTGGTGCCAGGCGGCATCCTGCAGAGCGACGGTGAAGATATACGGGATGGAGTGGTCGAGGGTCTCGCGCGATGCGGTCGGGTCGTACTTCTGCGGGTCGTTCGCGCCGGATCCGATGACGTAGTGCGTGTGGTGGCTCGTGGCGAGCACGATGCGCTCCACGTTCGCCGGGTCGGTGATCTCTGGATGCGCGGCACCGAGCCTTCGTGCGAGATCGATCCATGCCTGCGCCTGGTACTCGGCCGAGTGCTCCTTCGTGTACGAGTCGAGGATCGCGCGCTTGGCCTCCCCCGCCTCTGGCAGCGGAACCTCGTAGCGACCGGTCGGGCCGTCGAGCAGCCAGGCGATGACGCCGTCCTCTCCCTCCCAGATCGGGCTCGGGCTCGTCTGGCCCCGCATGGCGCGATCGACGGCCTCGATCGCCATCTTGCCGGCGAACGCGGGTGCGTACGCCTTCCACGTGGAGATCTCGCCCTTGCGGGACTGCCGAGTGGCAGTCGTCGTATGCAGGGCCTGCCCGATCGCCTGGTAGATCGTATCGACGGGAAGGCCGAGCAGGGTGCCGATGCCTGTCGCGGCGCTCGGGCCGAGGTGGGCAACGTGGTCGATCTTGTGCTTGTGCAGGCTGATCGCCGTGACGAGATCGATCTGAATCTCGTAGCCGGTCGCGATGGCACGCACGAGCTCTGCGCCAGTGCGGCCGGTGTGCTGGGCCACGGCGAGGATCGGCGGGATGTTGTCGCCGGGGTGCGAGTAGTCGGCCGCGAGGAAGGTGTCGTGGTAATCGAGCTCGCGCACGGCGACCCCGTTGGCCCATGCCGCCCACTCCGCACTGTAGCGACCGGCCGAGCCGAAGACCGTGCTGCCGGGAGCAGCGGAGTGCGCCTCGGCCTGGCCACGGGCAGCGACCACCGGCGCACGGCTGAGGGATGCGACGGCGACCGCGGCGTTGTCGATGACGCGGTTGATGACCATGTCGGTCACCTCATCCAGCACCTCTACCGGATCGGCGGCAACCTCGGCGATCTTCCAGGCGAGCTGCTCCTCACGAGGAAGGGCCTCCTCGCTTCGGTAGGTGCGCAGGGGGTGCAGCTTCATCGGAGCCTTCCGGTGGGACGGTGGATGACTCCACTCTCGCACGAAAGCCCTGTGCTCACATGGTGAGCAGCACGACGCCCTTCTTGTGTCCGCGCTCGACGTAGGCGTGTGCAGCGGCGGCGCGATCGAGTGGCAGCTCCTGGTCGATCACGGCGCGAAGGCCGCCGGCCGCGATGATGGCGCCGATGGCATCGAGCTCTGGCCGCACATCGGCGACGGGCCGAAGCCCGGTGAAGAGGATCGCCGCTCGTCTGCCACGGGATCGCCGCGTTGTCAGCATTCCGATGAGCACTCCGAGAGACGGCACGGTCGACAGGTAGATTCCCGTCGGTGCGAGCGCCCGCCTGGCTGCGCCGAAGCTCGATTTTCCTGCTGCGTCGAGCACGACGTCCCAGGTGCGGCCGGTGCGCGTGTAGTCGGTGGTCGTGTAGTCGATGACGTCGGACGCACCAAGAGAGCGCACCAGTGCGTCGTTGCCCGTGCTTGTCTGTGCCGTCACGACGGCGCCGAGCTGTACGGCAAGCTGCACGGCGACAGAACCAACCCCGCCCGATGCCCCTGTGACGAGGATGCTCTGGCCGGCTTGGAGCCGGGCACCGTCGCGCAGGAAGGGCAGCGCGGTGAGCGCCCCATCGAGGATCGCGGCCGCATCGACCAGACTGAGCCCGGCCGGCAGCCTGCCGAGCACTCCGGCCGCATCGGCGACGAGGTACTCTGCGTGCCCGCCGAAGTCTGCCGACGCTCCCCAGACCTCATCGCCGACCGCGAGGCCGACGACGCCGTCGCCGACCGCCTCGATCGTGCCGGCGAAGGTCGAACCGAGCACCGGCCACTTCGGCCGGGTGACGCCGAAGTAGAGGCGCGCGAACCACGGCGTGCCCGATCGGGCGGCGACGTCGGCGGCCGTGACCGGTGCTGCGGCAACCCGCACGAGCACCTGCCCGCTCGCCGCGACCGGCATGGTTCGCTCACCGAGGGAGACGACATCGGCCGACCCGTACTTCTCAAAGACTGCGGCGCGCATGGCGACCTCCTATGTAAATAAACTTTGACATGGATGACGGTACGACCCCGCCGCATCCATGTCAAGTTTTCTTTACTTGACGACGGCAACCACGATCTTGGATCTCGCGTGCTCCCGCCCGAAGCGCTGCATCGCCGCCGCACCCTCGTCGAGGGTGAACGTCGCCTCGACCTGCGGCGTCACCGAGCCGGAGTCGATGAGCGCCGCGAGCCGCTCGAGCCGCTCGAGCGTCGATCCGCCCACGAACGACACGATGCGCTGCCGCACCACGAGGTTGATCACGGCCGCACGCAGCAAGCGGCCGATCGGGCCGAGCACGGCACTGCCGCTCCCCGACGACAGCACGAGCGCGCCGCGGTCGGTGAGGGTTCTGCGCAGGACGCGCAGCGGGTGGTTGCCGACGAGGTCGAGCACGACGTCGTAGTGGATGCCCTCTGCAGTGAAGTCGGTGACCGTGTAGTCGATCACGCGGCTGGCACCCAACCGCTCTGCCTGCTCCGCGTTCCTCGCACTGCACACCGCCGTCACGTGTGCACCGAGGGCGACGGCGATCTGCACCGCGAAGGTGCCAACGCCTCCGGAGGCTCCGTTGATGAGAACCCGTTGGCCGGCCCGCACGGCTCCGACTTCGGCGATGGCCTGCAGCGCGGTCGCGCCGGCGAGCGGGGTCGCGGCCCAGTGCTCGAAGGAGAGGCGGGTGGGAGCACTCGCGAGCGAGCGCTCCGGTACGACGGCGAACTCGGCGAGGGTGCCAGAGGCACACTCGGCGAAGACCCTGTCGCCGATGGCGAAGCGAGTCACGCCCTCGCCGATGGCCGCGACGGTGCCGGCGACATCCCGGCCACGCACCTGCACCCGAGGCGCGGTGAGCCCGAAGGCGAGGCGCGCGATGTACGGCCTACCGGTCATGATGAACCAGTCCGCGGCATTGATGGATGCCGCATGAACCCGCACGAGCACCTCCCCCGGCGCAGCGCTCGGGGTGTCGATCTCGGCGACCTCCAGTGTCTCGGGCGTGCCGTAGGCATGCTGAAGCAGAGCCTTCATTGTGGTGTCCTTCTGTTGTAGGTGAGGAGTCAGCTGGCGCGACGGGCCCGGGCGAAGCCGTCGACGATATCGGTGAAGCTCAGTAGGCCGATGAAGACCGCAATGATCCAGGCGACGACTCCGTCTCCGCCCGGCCAGCCGGTGGCGGCGTAGAACGGCGGGTTGAGCAGGCGTCCGCTCAGCGCGAGCACGATGACCGGCACGGAGAAGAGCAGGCCGAGAACCGCATTGCCGAGCGCCTGGGCGTAGCCCCAGCCGACGTAGTGGCCGGCGAACGCCGACCCGATGCTCGCCACCATGAAGAAGCCGGCGAGCAGCAGGGCGCCCGAGTTCCACAAGCCAGGCTCGATGGCGCCGATCACGGCACCGCTCGCATCCCGCACCGGCCCGACGGTCTGCAGCACGACCAGTACCGCGGCGATGAGCGCCGCGACAGCGCTGCCGATGATGAGCGTGAGCGGGTCGAGGCCGCGCTCCGGCAGCGCCGTGCGCGCCAGGGGGTTCCACCCGTGCGCCCGCCGCGAGCGGAGGGCGGGAAGCCGCTCGATGATCGCGAACAGTGCGGTCGACCAGAACGCGATGTGGAATCCGGCGGTCACGGCAGCAACGACCGCATCTCGCGCCGCCGGCAGGAAGGCGCTGCCACCCTGCACGGCGACGAAGGCGACCACGACGAGCACGAGGGGCACGACGGTCGAGAGGGCAACGAGGAGCAGGCGCGAGTAGTCGGGGAAGAGGGCGGGGCCGATGAGGTGCAGCGGCCGATCCGCGTAGTCAGCGGCGAGGCGAACCGGATCGCCCAGCTCGGTGAGGGCAAGCACCTCCGCCTCTGCGGGGGTCGCGCCGGCCGCCCGCTGGCCATCGATCGCGTCGGCGATGAGAGCGCGCAGCTCAGTGTCGATGTCGGCCCGCTGGCCGGCAGCCAGTCGGCGAAGGGTTGCCGCAACATAGCGGTCGGTGAGGCTCGGTGTCATGATTCGTCCTTGAGGGCAGCGAAGGCGGACTGGAGTTGCTCCCAGTCGCGGATGAGCAGGTCGGCGACGGCGGAGCCGTCGTCGCTCGTGCGGTAGAACTTGCGAGGGCGTGACTCCTCGGTGTTCCACTCGCTCGTGAGCAGCCCCTGCGCCTCGAGGCGGCGCAGCAGCGGGTAAAGCGTGTTGGCGTCGACGGCGAACCCCTTGGCGTCGAGGGCCTCGAGAAGCGCGTAGCCGTAGTCGGGGATGCGCAGCACAAGGAGGCAGGCAAGCACAACGGAACCCCGGCGGAGCTCCTGGCGGTGCGTGGCAAGCACGTCGTCGTCGATCATTGTGAAACTATATTGTGTGTCACACACTATTGTCTAGTGCTACCTTCCGCGAGCCGCCGCAGCGCTCCATCGCCGGGTTGCTAGCCTCAACCGGTGACAACAGACGACCGCTACGGCTCCGACGTTCTTGCCGGCTTCACCACACGCCCGAAGCGCGCGGAACTGCCGATCGTCGAGGCCGTCGCCGACCTCGTAGTCGAGGAGACGGCAACCGACTTCTGCGGCGCGGTGGTGCGCATCGAGGGCCGCCTGGTCGAGCTGGAGGACCGCCTCGGCCGTCGGCGCATGTTCCCGCTCGGTCCCGGCTTCCTCGTCGACGGGGTCGCGGTCGCCCTTCGTGCCCCGCGAACGAAGCCGACGGGGCTGCTGCGCACAGCATCCGGATCCATTGCCGGTGAGCAGGAACGCGCGCGCGTCGCTCGCGCCAGCCGCATCCTCGTCGAAGGACGCCACGACGCAGAGCTCGTCGAGAAGGTCTGGGGCACCGACCTTCGCCGCGAGGGCGTCGTCGTCGAGTACCTCGAGGGCGTCGACCACCTCGAGCAGGTGCTCGCAGAGTTTCGTCCGGCCGAGGGCCGACGGGTCGGCGTTCTCGTCGACCACCTCGTCGCCGGGTCGAAGGAGAGCCGCATCGCCGAGGCGGTTGCCGCGGGGCCGAACGGGCGCCACGTGCTCGTGGTCGGGCATCCGTTCATCGACATCTGGCAGGCCGTGAAGCCTGCGCGACTCGGCATAGCGGCATGGCCCGTCATTGCCCGCGGCACCGAGTGGAAGCACGGAGTGTGCGAAGCGCTCGGCTGGGCGCACGACGACCAGGCTGACATCGCGGCCGCATGGCAGCGCATCCTGTCGCGCGTGAGCACGTATGCCGATCTCGAGCCCTCGCTGCTCGGTCGGGTCGAGCAGCTCATCGACTTCGTCGCTGCCGACTAACAGCCGCTGCTCGAGCGCCAGAACTGGCGAAAAACGACGTAGAGAACGGGAAATAGGCGAGCGCTATAGTCGGGCTATGACAGCCGTGCGACGTGAACCCCGTCGGCGCGAGGGCACCAAGCAGCGCAGAGAAGACATCCTCAAGGCCGCGCTGGCCACCTTCGGCAGCAAGGGATACAACAACGGTCCGCTCACCGAGATTGCCGAGCAGGTCGAGATGACCCACGCCGGAATCCTGCACCACTTCGGGTCGAAAGACCAGCTGCTGCTCGAGGTGCTTCGCTACCGCGACGAGAGCGACGTCGCCAACCTCGAGGGCAAGCACATCCCTGACGGCATCGAGCTGTTCATGCACCTCGTCACGACCGCGAAGCTCAACATGGAGCGACCGGGAATCGTGCAGGCCTACGCCGTGCTCTCCGCCGAGTCGGTCACCGACGACCACCCGGCGCGCGAGTTCTTCGAGGTGCGCTACCGCACCCTCCGCGCCGAGGTCGGCGACGCGTTCCGCGTCATGTGCGCACAGAACGGCGTCGTCGACGAGCGGGCGATCGAGTACGGAGCCGCGTCGATCCTCGCCGTCATGGACGGGCTGCAGGTGCAGTGGCTGCTGCAGCCAGACGAACTCGACCTTGGTGCTGCGACGGAATTCGCCATCCGTGCGATCGTCGACTCCGTGATCAATCCGAACCCGCGCGAACTCGGCGCCCGCGACTAGCGGGTCTCCTCAACAACGCGCGACAACCGACCAATGGTGGAGATGCGGGGAATTGAACCCCGGTCCACTGCTGTAATTCTGCGCCTTCTACGGGCGTAGCTTGTGAAAGCGTTCTGCTCGGCTCCGGAATTTGCCACAAGCACCTAAACCGACGAGCCCAGCCATAGTAAAAGTCCCTCGCAGCCCTAAGGCGTAGCTACGAAGCAATCTCTCTAGATAACGCCAGGCACCGGGTAGAGAGCATCCCCGGACTGACGGACTTCATGTGCTAGTTGCTGCTAGGCAGCAAGAGCGAAGTCAGTGCGCTTGGAATCGGCACTTATTGTTTGCAGGCTGCGTTAACGAGATAACCCTGCATCCTCGACCCGCTTCTCGCAGTTTTGCAGGCAATGTCGAAACCGATCATCCCCATGCCTACCGCGCCGTGGTGTCGCCACGCACGGTCACAGCCGGTCGTTGTCGCGCGCTGTTGAGTTGTCAAGACTGCTCGTGGAGCAGCCCTCTATTCTAGGACAAAAGGAGGCACCATGCCAGAGACGGTCATCACAGTTCAGGGACACCACTCGGCCTGGTACCCGGCGGAGCGGGCGACCGTGACGGTGGCCGTGAGCATCGACGGGCCAGACCGCGACGCGGTCTTCGCCGCGGCGAGGAGCGCTGCCGACGCCGTGCAGGCATCCATCGCTCCCCTGCACGACGCAGAGGTCGGTCCGATCACGCGGTGGTCTGCCGACAGTATCCGCGTCTGGTCGGATCGTCCGTGGAGCAGCACGGGCGAGCAGCTCGACCTCGTGCACCACGCGAGCCTCGACCTGACCGCCCGGTTCTCCGGTTTCGACGAGCTCTCGAGCTGGATCGAGTCGGTCGTTGCCGTCGAGGGCGCGAGCATCGTCGGCATCGACTGGTCGCTCAGCGAGGCGAGACGAGCAACCGCGGCAACCGAGGCGCGATCGCGGGCTGTGAAGGATGCCGTGGCCAAGGCCATCGTCTACGCCCAGTCCATCGGTCTCGGCTCCGTCACCGCGACCGCCATCGCCGACCCCGGCATGCTCGGCGACAGCGCCACTCCCCCGGTCGGCATGGAGCCCCGCATGGCTATGAAGATGGACGCGTCGCCGGCGGGCGGGGCAACGCTCGCGCTCAAACCCCAGCAGATCGAGGTCGCGGCCTCGGTCGACGCCCGCTTCGTCGCGGCCTAGCCGCCGAATTCACCTCGCGTTAATAGCGCGACCTCTAGGCTTCGACCAAGGCACACAACCAGGAGGAACCCCATGGGCGCATTCGACGAGGCACAGGACAGCATTGCCGAGGGCTTCGAGACCGCGAAGGACGCCGTCGAAGAGGCCGCCGAGTTCGTCAAGGACAAGTCGGAGGACGCGGCCGAGTTCATCGTGAGCAAGGCCGGCGAGGCCAAGGACTTCATCGCGGGCAAGGTGAGCGACGACGAGGATGACGTCACCCCGCCAGCCGCCGGCTAGCAAGCCCTAGTCGCCGAGGTTGCGGCGTGCGCCCATGGCGCGGTCGGCCTCGCGCTTGTCCTGCCGCTCGCGCAGAGTCTGGCGCTTGTCGTACTCGCGCTTGCCCTTGGCCACCGCGAGCTCGACCTTGGCGTTGCCGTCGCTGAAGTAGATGCGCAGCGGCACCAGGGTGTAGCCGCCCTCCTTCACCTTGTTGTGGATCTTGAGGATCTGGGCCTTGTGCAGCAGCATCTTGCGCTTGCGGCGTGGAGGGTGGTTGTTCCAGGAGCCCTGGTTGAACTCGGGAATGTGCACGGCATCCAGCCATGCCTCTCCGCCGTCGATGAACCCGTAGCCGTCGACGAGCGAGGCACGACCGGCGCGCAACGACTTGACCTCGGTGCCCGTGAGCACGAGGCCTGCTTCGTAGGTGTCCTCGATCGTGTAATCGTGGCGGGCCTTGCGGTTGCTTGCGACAACCGTCTGGCCCTTCTCGCGTGGCATGGGGTCTCTCCTGGTGGGGTGCACGCCGTCTGCGCGCAGCCGTTCAGTCTATATAGAGATCAGACCTTCAGGTACCGGTTGATGGCGAATCCGGCCGAGGCGGCTGCAAGGATGCCACCGAGCACGATCAGTATGGGAACGACCAGCACCGCGTCATCCAATCCCACCAGCGTGGTCTGCGGGCCGAGCGTGTCGGCGAGGTAGCCCCGCACGAAGAAGTGCACGATCGCCACGATCGCCCCACCGGCGAGCAGCGACCCGATGAGCGCCGCGAACACCCCCTCGAGAATGAATGGCGTCTGGATGAATCGGTTGGAGGCCCCGACGAGCCGCATGATGCCAAGCTCGCGCCGTCGGGAGAACGCGCTGAGCCGGATGGTCGTGGCGATGAGCAGCACGGCAGCGATGAGCATGAGCACGGCGAGACCGATGGCGGTGTAGCTCGCGGCGTTGAGCACGGCGAAGATCTGGTCGAGGTAGCCGCGCTGGTCGACCACCTCCTGCACACCCGGTTGCCCGGTGAGACTCTCGATGATCGCGTCGGCCTGGTCTGGGTTCTTGAGGTTGACCCGGAAGCTCTCGTTCATGAGCTCTGGCGTCATGAAGGTCGCGAGCTCGTTGTCGCCGAACTGCTTCTGGAAGTTCGCGAAGGCCTCGTCGTGCGACTCGAAGGTGAAGTCGTCGACGAAGGGCTCGAGGGTCGGCGACTCGAGCTGCGCCTTCACCGAGGCGATCTGCTCCTCGGTTGCCTCCTGCTGGGCGCAGTTGCCGAAGTTGTTCGTCTCGGTGCAGAGGAACACGGCGACCTGTGCCCTGTCGTACCAGTACCCCTTCATCTGCACGATCTGCAGCTGCAGCAGCATCGCCGCACCGACGAAGGTGAGCGAGATGAAGGTGACGAGGATGACTGAGATCACCATCGAGACGTTGCGACGAAGGCCGTTGGCCGCCTCGCCGAGAACGAGCCCGAGCCTCACTGCTGCTCCCCCGTGCTCGTCGCAGGCGCGCCACGCTCGCCAAACCCGAACGACTGGATGGGCACGGTCGTGGTCTGATAGCCGCCCTTGCGCTCGTCGCGCACGATCTGCCCGTTGATGAGCTCGATGACCCGTCGCTTCATCTGGTCGACGATTCCGGCGTCGTGGGTTGCCATGACGACGGTCGTTCCACCGAGGTTGATGCGCTCGAGCAGCGTCATGATGCCGGCGCTGGTCGCCGGATCGAGGTTACCTGTCGGCTCGTCGGCGAGCAGCACCGCCGGCTTGTTGACGATCGCGCGGGCGATAGCCACCCGCTGCTGCTCTCCACCAGAGAGCTCATGGGGAAAGCGCGCGGTCTTGCCGGCGAGGCCGACCATCTTCAGCACATCGGGCACGGCCTCCTGAATGAAGCCCTTGCTCTTGCCGATCACCTGGAGCGTGAAGGCGACGTTGTCGAAGACGGTCTTCTGCGGCAGCAGCCGGAAGTCCTGGAACACCACGCCGAGGTTGCGGCGAAAGTACGGCACCTTGCGGGTCGACAGGGTCGTGAGCTGTTGTCCGAGCACGTGGATGTCGCCGCGCGACGGCTTCTCCTCGCGCAGCACGAGCCGAAGGAAGCTGGACTTGCCCGACCCGCTGGCGCCGACGAGGAAGACGAACTCGCCCTTGAGGATCTCGAGGCTCACGTTGTTGAGCGCCGGCCGAGGGTTGCTGGAGTACAGCTTGGAGACGTTGTCGAAGCGGATCATCGCAAGCGAGCCTAAGCACGGCTGGCGGCTTCACCCGCTGCGACACCCGCAATCCGGCGGAGCCAAGGGTTTTCCCGGGGCAGAAGATGGGGGATGCCCCCGTGTCGCTGACAGGTGCCCGGATTCTACGGTTGCCACCGTGACCACCTACACCCAGACTCCCCCCGTCGCTGCAGCCGCTATCCGCCGTCCGTCCACCGTCCGTCGACGCATCGGAGCCGTCTGGATCGCCCTGTCGTCCCTCGCGATCGTCGGCTTCGCGCTCAGCACCTACACGTCGGGCACGATCGCCGCCCTCGCGGCCGACGGGGTCGCGCTCGCCCCGCACTACTCGACACTGCCGGAGTTCTTCCACTTCGTGCTGTACGTGCACATCGGCGGTGCCGCTCTCGCGCTGCTGCTCGGTCCGCTGCAGTTTGCGACGGCACTGCGGTCGCGCTTCACCCGGCTGCACCGCTGGTCTGGCCGCGTCTACATCCTCGCCGTGCTCATCGCGGGGGTCGCCGGCCTCATCCTCTCCCCCGTCAACGAGGCCGGGTTCGTCGGCTTCTTCGGCTTCGGCGCCCTCGCCGTGCTCTGGATCGTCACCGCCGTCAGCGCCTACCGCACCGCGAGGGCTGGCGACTACCGTGCCCACCGCGCGTGGATGATCCGCAACTTCGCCCTGACCTACGCCGCGGTGACGCTGCGGCTCTGGCTGGGCATCCTCGTCGCCGTGCACCTCGCCGTCGGCCTCGAGGGCTCGCAGGCCTTCGCCAATGCCTACGCGGCCGTGCCGTTTCTCGCCTGGCTGCCCAACCTCGTCGTCGCAGAGATCATGATCGCCCGGCGCGGCCTTCCCGGCCTTCGCTGGAGCGGCGCGAGCCGCACCGTCACTGCTCGGTAGCGACTAGGAGTTGCGCACCGCGACGAGCTCTGCCTCGACCAGGATCTGCGGGTCGATGAACGGCAGCGCGTGCACGAGGGTGAAGGCCGGCCGGATCTCGCCGAAGACCTCTCCGTGGGCCCGCGTGGCCTCAGCCCAGTTCTCGAAGTCGGAGACATAGAGCTTGGACTGCACGACATCCGCGAGCGAGAAGCCGTTCTCCTCGAGGATGCGGCCGAGCATGGCGAGCACGTGGGCCGTCTGCTCGTAGAGGTCGGGTGAGACAACCGTGCCGTCGGGCCCGGTCGCGGCCGACGCGGAGGTGTAGATCGTGTCGTTGACGACGACGGCGCGGGAGTACCCGAGCTTCGCCTCCCACGGGGAGCCGGAGGTGATGAGTTTTCTGGCCATTAGTCTTCTACCGCTCTCTTGCGCCACTTGATGCCCGCGTTGATGAAACCGTCGAGCTCTCCGTCGAAGACCTTCGACGGGTTGCCCTCCTCGTACTCAGTGCGCAGGTCTTTCACCATCTGGTACGGCGCGAGCACGTAGCTGCGCATCTGGTCGCCCCAGCTCGCGGTGATGGTGCCGGCGAACTCCTTCTTCGTGGCGGCCTCCTGCTCCTTCTGGATGATGAGGAGGCGCGACTGCAGCACGCGCATGGCGGCCGCCCGGTTCTGAATCTGGCTCTTCTCGTTCTGCATGCTCACGACGGTTCCCGTCGGAAGGTGCGTCAGGCGCACGGCAGAGTCGGTCGTGTTGACCGACTGGCCGCCGGGGCCGGAGGAGCGGAAGACGTCGACCCGGATGTCGGACTCGGGAATGTCGATGACCGCGGCCTCCTCGAGCAGCGGGATCACCTCTACCGCCGCGAAGCTCGTCTGGCGCTTGCCGGCTGCGCCGAAGGGGCTCATGCGCACGAGGCGGTGGGTTCCTGCCTCGACGCTGAGGGTGCCGAAGGCGTACGGGGCATCGATCTCGAAGGTCGCCGACTTGATGCCGGCCTCTTCTGCGTAGCTCGTGTCCATGACGGTCACGGCGTACTTGTGCTTCTCTGCCCAGCGCAGGTACATGCGCATGAGCATCTCGGCGAAGTCGGCCGCGTCGACGCCGCCGGCGCCCGACCGGATGGTGACAACCGCCGGCCTGTCGTCGTACTCCCCGTTGAGCAGGGTCTGCACCTCGAGGTCGCCGATGACCTTCTGAATGCTCTCGAGCTCTGCCTTGACCTCGGCGCCCGCAGCCTCGTCGTTCTCCTCGTTGGCGAGCTCGACGAGCACCTCGATGTCGTCGAGGCGCGACTCGATGCTCATGATGCGCGCGAGCTCCCCCTGCCGGTGGCTCAGCGCGCTCGTGACCTTCTGCGCCTTCTCTGTGTCGTCCCAGAGGTCGGGAACGCCCGCCTGTTCGCTGAGGTCGGCGATCTCTGCCTCGAGCCGCTGCACCCCGATTACAGACCGGATGTCGGCGAAAGTGGAACGGAGGGCGGCTACCTGTTCGGCAATATCAAGCTCGATCATGTCGCAGCGAGTCTACCGTCGGCGGGGTGGTAGAACGCTTGCGGCCCCCTCACGGGGGAATGTCGCGCCCCCGTTTCGAGGCCTAGGGTGACTCCTATGAGTGTTCGCCAACGCAGGCAGTTGCATCGCGTCGTCGATTCAGTGAGCCGACTCGTTCCAGAGCTGTCGCCCCGCATCATCGAGCCTGCCGCTGACAAGCAGAAGGCTCTCGGCATCGCCGACGAGACGCTGCTGGTGCGTGTTGGCACGAACCGCGTCATCACCCTCAGCGCGACGGAGAAGGGCGAGTGGACGATCCAGGAGTTCGACTCCATCACCGGCGACCTCGTGCCCGTGTGGTCGGAGACGGCAGACGTGGATGACAGTGTCATTCCGACGATGGTGCTCGCCGCTGCCGTCGGCAGCCTCGAGGAGCAGCTCGCCTGGACCGGCGAGACCGAGGTGCACCCAGACATGCGCCCGATCCTCGCGAACCAGCTCGCGGTGCTGCGCCAGCGCATGAGCATGTCGACCGGCGAGATCGCGATCGCCGAATCCGAGGCCGCAAGCCTCGAGCTCGAGGACTCCGTCGGCTGACCCTTCCTTTCAGCCGAAGACGCTGCGCCCGAGCGCAGTGACCTCGATCGGAAACCCCTCCGGCACGAGCAGTGAGACGACCGGCGGGCTCCACCGCGCACTCAGGGTGACGGTCGCAGAGCGGCCGTCGACTGTGTGCGCGCTCACCACTCGCAGCTGGTCGAAGCCGGCGACCGGGGCCTCGGCGAGGTAGCCGGTGACGGCCGCCGCGACATCCTCTGACTCGAGGATGGGGCGCGCGCCCTGCGCCGTCATCGCCACCGTCTGCAGGTCGAACGCCTCTGCCCCCACGAGCGCCGCCCCGTCGGCGAGCGTGAACAGCCTCTTGCGCTCGAGGTAGAGCGAGGTCGCCGCGGTGACGAGCAGCACGAGCACCAGGGAGAGAAACCCGTAGAAGATCGTGAGCAGCAGGGTCGAGCCCTCGTCATCGCTCGGCGTCATCGGGCGCCCCAGAATCGCGAGACCTGCTGCGTCGCCGTCGAGCTGACCGGGATAGACAACGGGGTGTCGATAGCCAGCACCGGTGGCACCAGCGGAAGCGCGATCGTCGTCTCGACCGTGACCGTCACAAAGCCGCGACGGGTGAGGCACGGCGACTCCGTGCAGCTGACCTCGACGTCGACCGCGGAATCCTGCAGGCCGTAGTCGGCGAGGGCGAACTCGATGGCCCGGCCCGCGGCGGCATCCGCATCGGCGGAGTCCTCGCCCTGCACATAGACACGCGCGGCCTGGCGTGCCGCCCCTTCGACCGCGAAGGCTCCCGCCTGCAGAGCCGCAAGGGTGAGCACGAGGTAGACCATCGGAAGCAGGAGGAGCAACCCTGCGGTGATGAACTCGAGGGAGGCGGAACCCTCGTCGCCAACCGCGAGCGACTCAGTCGAGCGTCTCGACGGCTGCATGCCCGCTCACCTCCAGGCCCTGGTCGATTCCGACGAGCCCGATGAGCGGCATCGGCGTGCGCACGGTGACGATCGAGGCGGGGTGGCCGAGGTAGCTGCCGTAGCTCGCGCTGACGTCGGTCGCGTAGTCGGGGCCGAGGGCCGTGGTGATGAGGTCTGTCGTTCTGGTCACGCCATCCTGCAGCGTGTTGTCGGCGAGGGCTCCGAAGCGCGCACCCTCGGCGGCAGCGTCGACAACCGTGTTGCGAACGTGGAGGGCGAGACCGAGCTGGAGCACCGAGAGGGTCATGATGGTGAGCAGGGCGCCGACCATGACGAACTCGGCCGCTGCCGAACCCTCATCGTCGCGCGGGCTCGACACTAGAAGCCGACGACGCGGTCGATCGCCTGCTCGAACACCTGGCTGAGCGCTGGCCCGGCGATGGCCCAGATGACGATGACGAGTCCTCTGGTGTTGAGGTAGTGAGCAGCCGTCCGTAAACCGGCCACCTACTCCTCAGACCAAACGAGGAGTAACCCATGAAACCACGCGCAGCGCTCTACCTCCGCCTATCGGTAGCTCAGGACGAAGTCCAGTCCGACTCGATCCGTCGGCAGGAAGCCGACCTTCAGGCTCTCGCCGAGCGCGAGGGCTGGGACGTCGTCCGGGTCCTGACCGACGACGGACTCTCCGGCCGCAAGGTCCGGGCCAACGCGACCGAGGCGCTCCGGATGCTTCGCGAGCGCGAGGTAGAGGTCCTCGCCGTCTGGAAGCTTGACAGGTTCACTCGACAGGGTCTCTCGGCGATCGGCGACCTAGTCGAAACGCTCGACGCGACTCCCGGCTCTCTCTTCGTCGCCCTTCAGGACGGCCTCCGGTCCAATCAAGCCGCGTGGCGCCTCGTCGCCGCCGTCCTCTCCGAGGTGGCTCGCACGGAGGCCGACAACACTTCCGCGCGTGTCTCGGCGAGCATCCGGTCGAACCGCGCGGACGGCCGATACGTCGGCGGGACGGTGCCCTTCGGCTTCCGCCCTGCCCCTCGCGAGGAAGGCGGCCGAACTCTAAAGCCCTACCCGCCGGAGGTCGAGGTCGTCCGCGAGTTCTCCGGCCGCATTCTCGGCGGGGAGTCTCAGGCTTCCATGATTGCCGACCTCCAGAGTCGCGGCATCCCGACGACGCGCAGCGCGTACCGCGTGGCGCAGTTGAACGCTCTCGACCCGGCGGGCCTCGATCGCGGCTCGTGGTCGTACGCCGGTCTAAATGCCGTCTGGACGGGCGAGAGCCTTCTCGGCCGTCTCTCTCGGAGCCGCCCTGTCGTCGGTCCGGACGGGAAGACCCGGAAGGTCTGGGAGCTTGTCCGGGACGCTGACGGGGCACCGTTGGCCGCCTACGAGCCGATCCTCGACGTCGTCACGGTCGAGCGCCTCCGCGCGCACCTACGCGACCCGAAGAACCCCACGAGCCGCCGAGGCCCCCGCCGCGAGCGCCAAGCTCGGCTCCTCTCGGGCCTGATCTTTTGCGACGATTGCGGACAGAAGCTTTGGGTCACGACGTCGGGCGGTCGGACCGTTTACACCTGTTCGATTCGGGCCGGTCGTTGCCTCGGTCCGAACATGAAGGTAGAGAATGCGGACCGGGCTGTCTCGGAGGCTTTCCTCGCCGTCGCTGGCTCGTGGCCCGAGGTCGACGAGGTCGAGGAGGTCACAGCTCCGGCCACCGTCGCGGCGCTCGCAGACACAGAGGCCGCAATCCGGGAGGCCCTCGCGGAACTCCAGTCAGACGGAGTAGACGGGACCGCGATCCTCCGCCGCGTCGACGCCCTGAAGGTACAGCGAGCCGAACTTCAGGCGATCCCGAGCGCCGTCACGACCCGACTTGTCCCGACCGGCCGCCTCGTCGCCGAAGCGTGGGCCGACTCTTCGGACGATCTCCGTCGCCGGATGCTAGCTGTCGCCCTCGATCACGTCACCCTCTCGCTGACGGAAACCAAGGGACGGACGGGCTATCACCCCGAGCGGGTCAAGATTCGCTGGCTCTCGTAGAAGGGTGACGGCGAGGGCTTAGAGCGTGTAAACGGCTCCGCAGGGCCGATTCCGGTCCGAATGCGTGACGAAGTGACGGAAGTGACGCTCTCTCCCTATACCTGTATATGTTTTCTCTCTCTTTAACACCTATAGGTAAACAGAGTCACTTCCGTCACTTCGTCACTTTCCCTCCTCGGCGCCGTGAGCAGCTCTCGCCCCGGCGGCCACCTCCTCCAGCATGACCACGCCAGCCCCTCACACTGACCGCGCCGCGCGCGCCGCCGCCTTCGTCGCCAAGCTCGCCGCACAGTACGACAACGAGGACCGCGATCTCACTCGCGCAGCCCTAGGCCGTCTGGGGCGGCTACAGGCCGTCTCCGGGAAGGTGTGCTCGAAGTGCGACAAGAAGAAGCCCCTCTCGGCCTTCGGCGTCGACGGCAGGAAGGCAAACGGCCTGAAGCCCGCGTGCCGCGAATGCCACGCCAAGGCAGGCCGCGAGCGCCGCTCGAAGTAACCGCATGGTGCGCCACTGGCCACCTTCTCTAGTAAGAGGGAAAAGAAGTTGAACAGGTCTTCTCGCCCCTCCCCTCGCGAATCCCGGCGCGTAGGCGGGCACCGGCTCGCCGCAGGCGGTGGACATGTCTCTATGACGAGAGTGTCCACCGCCTCCCCCTTTTTGCGCGCTGACCGTACGCACGCACAAACCACACTCCGAGGAGGAGCAACGATGAACCTCTGCGAATACTGCGGCGTCGATTTCGACGGCCGCTCGCTTGCTCGCTTTTGCACGCCAGCCCACCGCGCCGCACATCACAGGGAGGCACGAGCCAGCCACCGCGACACGGTCGAGCAGCTCCTCCTCCAAGCGGCGCGCGCCCACGTCAACGGCGCTGACGCCGCTGTCCTCGACCGGGTAGCCGCCGAGACAGAACGCGTCCTAGGCGTGTCCGTGCGAGAACTGGTGCCCGCGTGACTCCGGGCGAAGTCATGCTCTGGGCGCTCGCCGTAGTGGTGTGCGTCGGCGCAGCTCGCGGAGTCTGGCTAACTATCTTCCCGCCCGCCCCCTCGTGGGGCGAGACCGAGCGAACCCTCTTCGGCGACCCGCCGACCGGGAGTCGCTAGTCCCGAAATCTTGCGTCGCGACACTGTCGACGCGCTCACGCTTCGCCGTTCCCTTTCTGGCGGCGAAGGAAGCCCCCGGTTGGGTTGCCGGGGCAACGGACACGGCCCGCCGCTCCGCCGCGCTCTCCTAGCGACGTAGAGCAACAACGGCGGGCCGTCTCCGTCCCCCAAGTCTTCCGATCGGCGCTTCCACGCAGCGACGACCGGCACGAGCGCGAGCAGGTCTCGCGCCACTCAGCACGACCCGACGCCTCGGCGTCCGCGAGCAGGTCTCGCACCCGCACCGCCCCGCGCACCCGCGCACTTGGCCGACGGCCGCGAGCAGGTATCGCGCTCCACACGCCCGTCTAGACGACGTCCTCCATTGACGCGCCACTCAGGGCGCTACCCGTCCCGGAAGGACAATCCATGCACAACATTTACACCCCCGACACCGCCGCAGCAGTTGCCGCGAAGCTCGTCGGCGCCGACCTCACCCTCGCTCGCCTGTTCAAGCGGGACTTCGAGTCTGGCTTCGGCGGAGGGTCGGGATCGACCATCCACGTTCGCGTTCCCGGAGCGGTCGAGGCCAACACTCGCGACGCTCGCGACCTGACCACGCCGCTGACTCAGTCGGCAATCATCGAGCAGACGGTTCCCGTCACTCTGAACACGCTCGCCTACTCCAGCGTCCCGCTGGCGGCCGGTCACTACGATCTGGACCTTCAGAACTACGCAACGGAGGTACTAGCGCCGCAGTCACTCGCGATCGCGAAGTACGTCGAACGGGAGGCCGTCGAGGCCCTTCAGGCAACGCCGGAGAGCACCTCGATCTCCTATGATCCCGACGCCCCGGCGAAAACCTTCACGGCCATTCGAAGCAAGCTCCGCGCGAACGGCGTTAGCTCCGACGAGCCGCTCTACGCCGCCGTCGGCTCCGAGGTCTACGCAGCGCTTCTCGACGGCCCTGTCGGCTCGTCCGGCGTGACGTTCAGCCCCGACGGAAAGGTTCGAGGCTTCGAGGTCCACGAGTCAACTCGACTCGCGCCAGACGAGATCGTGGCCTTCATCAAGCCAGCGTTCGCCCTTGTAGTCCGCGCGCCCGTCGTCCCGGACGGTGCGCCGTGGGGCGCGACCGTTCGCGAAGAGGAGTTCGCCGTGACCGCGCTCCGCGTCTTCGACGCCGGGACGGCTACTGATCGCTCGATCGTTGAGGCCCTCGTCGCTGTAAAGGCAATGCCCCTCGCGGTCGATCAGGAAGACGGAACCGTCGACCTCGTCGCCAACGGCGGCGCCGTGCGCGTCCTGACTGGCGCGTAGCAAGAACCGAAGCCCCGCCGAGGCGACGTGACGAGCTTTGTCTCGCTCTCCCTCGGCGGAGCTTCTCCCCAACCCAAATAACCCGAAAGGCCCCTCATGCTCTCCAAATCCACCGTCTACCGCTCCGTCGCAACCGTCCTCGAAAACGTGCCAGCGTCAATCGCGAAGCTCAGCTCCACCGCCCGCGAGACACTCCTCCGCGAGGCCGCCGCCGTCGGAATCGACCCGGCCGAGTACCTTCGCCGAGTCCACGCTGTCGAGGCAGAGGAAGCCCGCGAAGCCGCCGACCTCGTCGATCTCTACGGCGAGCGCGCGGCCTAGGGCGCGTCCCCGGCGACCCGCAAGCTACTGGCTTTTATGTCTCCGCGAAGCCAGCCGAAGATTTGGTTCGACGCATCGTTGACGATCTCCATTTGCTTAGGTCCGGCCGGTTCAGCGTGAACCGCCTCATACAGTCGCGACGTATAGCTCTCCACGTCGCCCTCCCCCGGTCGCAGGGTTGCCACAAAGCTGTTTCGCGCCTTGTGAAAATCCAAAGTGTCGTGCCAATAGGTCGCGATCCCGAGTTTGGCTAGGGCCTCGATGAACTCCAGCGCCCGCTCATAGCGAAGATCGTCGGAGGCCGTCCGACGATCCTCGCGTCTCAGAGCGCGCTCACGCCACGCGGGACCAAAGATTGTCGCGACCGCTCCAGCCGTAGCGACAAGAACCGTACCGGCGACACTGAAGAGACTCACGAGGACGACGTCTGACATGGACGAAGGTTACCGAAAACCCCCGACGCGGCGACCTCGCCCATCGGCACGGCGAGCGCGGGGCGAAGGGGGCGAACTCGACCCCCTGCCGCGCTCGCGGTAGTCGCCTACGCCTGCAACTCGATCTCGGGCAGTTCCTGACCGCGCAGATGCGACAAGAAATACCTCCGCTTGGTTGGCTGTATCGCCCAGCCGATGCTTGCAGAGTCAGCATTATTCGGCAGCGAATAGTCAATGAGTGTCCATGCGCCAAGCTCGTTGGCCACAGGCTTCAGCAGCGATCCGCCGAAGATGACCTCGTGATACTCGATCACGCCGGTATCGGAATCGTCTAGGTAGATCGCTTCGAACTTGAACTCTTCGCCGGGAGAGCCGCCGACTCTCTCCTCATGAATGGCGGCCCACTCGGCGACGCTCCGCGCGATCTCGACGTACCTGTTCTCCAAAGCCTCGCCCGGACCCAGCACCGCGCGCGTGATGCTGGGCGTATCGGGCGACGCCAGAGGCTTTCCGAAGGTGAGCTTGATCGTCCGCGCCCCCTCGTTGCGAATGGTGATACCCAGTCTCACCATGAGTTGAGAGGTCCCATCTCGCGGGAGTCTGAACGGCTCTAGGGAAACGTGCGGCTGAGCGTCCCCGAACTGTGAAGGGACGACCGGCGGCCATGCGATCGCGTCGGCGACGGTCATCGTGATCCTCGGTGTCGCGTTGTCGATTCGCGTCTTCACAGCTTCCAGCGCCAAGAACAACGTTCTATCTTGCTCCTTGCGAGCGACGTCGAGGCTCTCGACGGCGACCCGAGCGGTCTTCTCTCCGGCCTCAGCGGCGCGACGAGTCGCGGAGGTCTGGCGCGCTATGAAGATCGCAGTCGCAGCCGTCACAAGCGCACTGACGCCGGTCGCAATCGCACCGACGGCTGTCCATAGGGTCGCATCACTCATGTTTGAAGTTTAGGGATTTCCCCCACTTTCTCTCCGATCGGACTAACGGGGTGGGGAGGGACTCCCCCCTCCCCCCTTCGCTCCAGCCCGAAGCGGCATAGCGCCTCAAGGGACATGCGCATACTCTCCGTTTTTCCCGCTGCATCCCTAATAGATGAACTGACGCGAGACAGGCCGAGGTGAGCGGTTAGCTAGTCCTGTCCCAATTCATCGAGAAGGCGATTGACGATCTCTGCGCTCGACTCAGTGGTTTGCTCTACGGAAGTGAAGAGCTCTTGCAGGAGAGCGTTGAGTTCATAGGAGTTGGTTACGCCAAGGGAAGCTGAAGACCGAAGGGTCCCGAGCGCGATCATCTTTGCCCCCTCGCGCCCCCAGACGGACAATTCGTGAGGCGCCTGTCCAAGGGCATCCGCGGCGCTCAGTTCGTACGACGCTCCCTTGGTCGAGGCGACAAAGCTCCTACCGCGTCCGAGGCGTCCGATAGCGCCAGATCTAATCCCGGCGAACGAAATTGTGAAGCCATTGTCGCTGGGGTTCCCCGATTCTGACCAGCGCAGCGATCCATCGACCGTTGCAGAAATCAGTCCCCTGATAAGTCTTAGCCAAGAGTCCTTGTCAAGCATTGGCAACCTTTCCGGGGTCGTTCTTGATGGTCATTGCAACGCCGCGCATACGCGCTCCGAGATCGCGGATACCGGTGGCTGCGCCCGCGACTTTTTCCTCCACCGTCAGGCCCGTATCGGCGAACAAGGCAGCTCGCGCAGCACTAGCGTCACCGGCAGCCTTGAGAATGTCTTTGACAATCTCATCAAATTGTCCGACTGATTCTTCCAACAGAGACGATGACTCGTATGCGTAATCGCAATACCTTCCTAGGGCGGCCTCGCAATCGTCCGGGTCGTCTTTCCGAAGTGCATCGTCGAGAGTTCGTGAGATCTCTGTCAGTCCGGGCAGGATTGAGACGAGCTGATTCTTGATCAGTGTGGCGCGGGTCTCAGCCAGTGCTTCGGACGCTGCCTTCAAGGTATTACGACTGCGTGTGATCTGAAAGATGGTGAAGCCAATGCCCACGCCTCCGAGCACGAAAGCAATCCAATCGAGCAGCCCCGGAACGTTTGACCAGTCCAGCCACATCCAGTCTCCGATCTTCACAATTCGTCACCTTATCGCAGCGTCTGCGTTCACGACCTGCGATGCGCTCGCTCGAAAAAGGGATCGGCGCCCAACAGTGCGCAGCTGCGCCTCCCTCGTTAGTGAGTTCCGACCAAACAATCACGACAATCGGCGCCGTTAGAAACCCAGCCTTACTAGAAACGTGATCGAAGCGATCGCAACCACTAGACCGCCAATAGCGAGGATTGCGAGCAACGCGATGCCCACCCGTGGCCGACTGCTGAATCGCTTCCTAATGACGCGATCCGCGACCTCGGCTAGGCCAGCCCCCAACCCCACGCCAGCCAGCGCCACCGAGATGACGATGGCCGCCCGCCAGTCGATCAGACCGCCAAGAGCAGCGGCGCCTGCCACAGTCAGCGCCACTATCAAACCGGCCAGCGCTCGACTAGCAACGTCGCGCCAGAATGGCTCGGAGACCGCCCACTCGGCGACCCACAGCTTCCGCCTAGACGGCTTCGATTTTCGCCTCGCTAGCTGTCGTGAGGCTCGCATGCTCACACCCTAGCGAGTAGACAAACACAGCACTCAATGATTAACCCTGTGCGCTCAGTGGAGCGACCTTTGGCCCTCGGCCCGGTACGCACCGGCCGGGGGCCTTTCGTTCGTCTACGGGGCGCTGAGCGTCTCCGGATTGGCGGGCGCTAGGCGACCGTCCGCCTTCGTGCAAAAGCTCCTATCGGCGTATACCTCAATGGTGCCGCCCTGCCCGTCGTCGAGGACGGCGACCGGGGCGAGGTTCTCGTCGTCCGGCCCGGTGAAGTAATCGAACGGCTCGCCGAACTCGTGCTCTACGAGTGCAGCTATCGGCGCGTTGACGTCCATCGGTCTCCCTCTCGTGGCGACGCCACACACGAGGACATTAACACCGATTCGGGCGCTCGCCGGCCGCGTCTAGCGACTCACGAAAGGCGCCTCACGCGACGCGGTGTCGGGCTGGCGTCTGGCGGCCTACTCCTCTTGAGTCGCACCCCCGTCGCCCACGACCGGCGCGAGCGTCGTAGCCTTTCTCCACAGGCGCCCATATTCCTTGCGCGTGGCTCCGACGGCTGCCGGGTCTTTCACCGGGATGATGATGCCAGGACGCTTCGCGATCGAATTGAGACTGGTGCCAAAGACGAGCAAATCACCCGAATCAGGGATGAAGTAGCGATCGTGGACATGTTCTTGCGGCATCCAACGGAGTTCGGGTGGGTCACTAATACTCCCGAGAGCCATAGCCATGAGCGGGTGCTCGGATACCTTCCTTGAACCCGTCAGGATGCGGTTGACTGAGGGAATCTGAAGCACATTCAGCAGCTGTGCGGTGTCAAGGTACGGGTCGATCAGCATTCCCGCACCCTGCGAGCTGATCCGCTCGAAAACACGGACATAGGCGAACTGATCGTTCGGGTCGATGATTACCGTCACCGGGTCGTCGCTGTCTAGATCGACGGTCGGATTGTCTAGCTCCCGGAGGATGTTTCGACCGAGATCGGTGAGCCGAAGGGTACCCCTCTCGACCGACGCCCACCGCAACCGTTCAAAGTACTCGGCCCAACTCTCGCCCGGCGAAATCTGGCGGCCAGTCATCCCGAAAGCGTCTTGGAGCGATGCAACAGAGCCGAGGAGTGACTTGGTGAGAGTGCTCTCGTAGAGAGGCTTCCTTTTGTCTGGCGCGCGCATGAAAGCTTCGAGGGCCCCGACGTCGAGACCGTTACCGCTCCGAGTGGCGGCCGCGACGTAAGCCAGTGCCCGATGGGTGGATTCGTCCGCGATCATCACGCTATGGATGCTAGCGCGGGCAAGTTAAGCTCCTGACTAGAGGGTCAAGTCCGGCCCGGCGGTCATGAGCGTGATGAGCACCCAGCCGGGTACGTCGCCGCGGTCGTCGTCGGCAAGTCGCTTGAGTGAGTTCATGTCGACATTGTCTAGATGGATACCCCTCGCTCGCGATGGTTATCCACAAGTCCGGCTCTGACGCGATGCACCCTGTATTGGGGGGCGGGTATTCCTCACCTTTACCGACAGGATGAGAACATGAGCATCCCTAGCGCACCCGAGCCCGCCAGCACACCAGACGACGCCGAGGTCGCGAACTCAGTGGTACCGACGACTCGCTCCTCGACACTTGCCATCATCGCTCTCGTTGTGGGAATCATCGCGTTCGTCTCGGGACTCGCGCCGATCTGGGGGCTAATTGCGGGAGGCGCAGCTGTCGTGCTGGGAGCCATGGCGCTCGCGAAGAAGCAGAACAAGATCCTCGCCCTCATCGGTCTGATTCTCGGAGGCCTTGCCGCGATCACCTCGCTCGCGACGACGGCTGCTCTCATCGTCGGAATTGCAAATGCCGGAAGCATCACGCCGGCACCTCAGCCTGCTTTCACGAGCGAAAGCAGCTCAGAAGCCGATCCGGCGCCCCAAGACACGGTCGAGGCGGAGCCGCTGGAAGAAGTGGTTCCAGAAGTCGTCGAGACGTTGAACCAGGCGAACGCACGGAGCTCCGCTGAAGACTACCTGGGCTTCACCGCGTTCTCTCGAACCGGGCTCATCGATCAGCTCGAGTTCGAGGGTTACTCCACCGAAGACGCCACATACGGGGTTGACGCACTCGGAACGGACTGGAACGCGCAGGCGGCGCTCGCCGCCCAGGACTATCTCGACTTCACGTCCTTCTCACGAAGCGGTCTCATCGACCAGTTGATCTTCGGCGGCTTCACGGCTGCCGAAGCAGAGTTCGGAGTGACTGCCGTCGGCCTGTAGAGGCATGCCGTCCAACACGGCATCCATCACTCGTTAGCGCAGCTCCTCCACGTCGTCGACGCGGTAGTTGTACAGCCAGTCGTTGCGGGTGTCGTCGGATGCCTTGGCGAGAAAGCGCGGCATCATCGCGTCGCGGATGGCGATGCCGAGCCTGCTCTTCGTCACCCGCTTCTGAGCGTTGATGGCACGGGCATACCGAACGATTCGCTCGGCGCGCGGCTGGCGACGGCGCTGGTACTCGGCGAACGCGGTTTCATGGTCGTCGACATCGCGGAGGCAGCGGGCAAGCACGGCAGCGTCCTCGAGCGCGAGCGATGAACCCTGACCAGCGCTCGGTGACGTCGCGTGCACGGCGTCTCCGACGGCGACGACGCGTCCACGGCTCCACCGGCGCACGCCGACCAGGTCGTGGATCGGGTAGGCCGGCACCGGCTCGGTCTGCGCGGCGAGTATCTGCGGCACAGGATACGGGTCGTCGGCATGCAGCTCGCGCAGTCGGCCGATCCAGTCAGGGTCGCGACTGTGCTCTGAAGCAGTGATGTTGGCGAACCAGTAGACGGTGCCGTCATCCCTCACGAGGTATCCGAAGAACGAGCGACGGCCGAAGACCATGTGCTGCGTGTCGGGGGTGGGGGCGAGCCCGGCGACCCGGCAGAAGCCGCCCAGCCCCAAGAGGCCGCTGTACGTCGGGGCGGGCGAGGCCGGGTCGATCCACGCGCGAGTCACCGATCGCACTCCATCGCAGCCGATCAGGATGTCGCCAGTGGCACCGCGACCGTCGGCGAACGTCGCACGCACCCCCGCCTCCGTCTCCTCGATGGACACGAGTCGCGAGTCATAGGTGACCGGGATTCCCGCCTCCGCCGCCCCCTCGCCGAGCACGGCATGCAGCTGGCCGCGGCGCACGACGACGCTCCCGCGTTCCGGCTCGCGGGCGGGGCCGTTGGGAACGACGCCCAGCTGGGCTCCCGTGCTGCTCCACATCACCATGCGCGGCGACCGATGACCGTCGAGCCTGTCGCGAAGCCCGAGCTGATCCAGAACGGCAAGGCCGTTCGTCGCGACGTTGAGGAAGAGGCCGTCGTACTTCTCAGGCCACGCGTTCGCCTCAAAGACCTCGACATCCCAGCCGTCCTTCGCGAGAAGCATGGCGATGGCCGGCCCCGCAACGCCGCTTCCGATGATTAGTGCCCGTGGCATCCCGACTCCTTGTATTCTTGAAATAGACGAGACTCTCGCAAATAGAGTCTCTCGTATTTAGAGAGAATAGGGAATGACCGACGAGCTGTCAACGAGCGACGCGGCGATCGCGCGCATGGGCGACGTGATGCGCGATTTCATGTCGTCTGCCGTGCTGTTCCAGGATGCGGTGGCGAGACACGGCGGTCTCAACAGCACCGACATGCAGACGGTCAGCATCCTCATCAGCCAAGGACCGGCAACGCCGGGCGAGTTGGCGGAGCGCACCGGCCTGACCGCCGGGGGCTCGATCACGGCCGTCATCGACCGCTTGGAGAAGGCCGGCTACGTCACGCGGGAGCGAGATGTCGGCGATCGCCGACGCGTCATCGTCTCTGCGGTCATCGAGACCGTCATGGCGAAGGTCGGCCCGATCTACGGTCGCGTCGGCGATCGCTGGGCCGACTACCTGCGCACTCTGAGCGAGCACGACCTCGCGCTTGCCGTCGAGCTTTTTGAGCGGGCGGGCGAGATCAACCGCGACGAGCTGGAGCGCCTGCGCACTGAGGGCTAGCACCAGGGCTGCAGCGCAACGATGCCCGGATAGCGTGCTAACGCTGCGGAGACCCGCTCAGCACACCCGCACCGTGCGCGTGTCACGCGCGTAGATCTCCAGCGTGTTCTCGTCCATGATCACGGCGCTGATCGACACCCTTCCTCGCACGAAGACCGGCGTGCTCGGGAAGTGGTAGAGCTTCACCGTCTCGACGTGGCGCCGACCGTCGCAATTCAGTGGCAGGTCTCCTCTGGCGAGAGCTGCACCCTGGGTGGCGTTGATGAATCCCTCCCATAGCGCTCCCGGCTGGCAGGACAGACGCACCCGCACGGTGAGCACGGTGCCGTTCTCCGAGAGCCGCGCTCCCGGCAGGATCCGCACATCAGCAGGTGCGCGACCCGTCACGGTGGAGGCGGCTGTCACCGCAGCAGTCGCGGGCGCAACTCCAACCCCGAGGCTGGCCACCGCGAGCAGCACCGCCGCCAACATCCTCTTTCGCATTCCTTCGCTCCCTTCTTACGAACAGCCTGATCGATCTACTGACCGTAGGAAGAGGGGTGGAGGGCTGAAAGGGCCTTTGGTCCCGCAGCGGCAGTTAGAACCCCACCTGCAGCACCATGATCCCGGGGAAGATCGCGAAGGCGATTGTGGTGGGCAGGATCAAGAAGACCAGCGGCACGAGCATCGCGACCTCCTTGCGGCCGGCCGACTCGAGCAGCTCGCGCTTGGCCTGGTCGCGGGCGTCCTGGGCCTGGGCCCGCAGCACCTCCGCGAGCGGGGTGCCGCGCTCGAGCGCGCCCGTGAGCTGCTCGGTGAAGCGGGAGAACGGCGGCAGCTGCAGGGCGTCTGCGGTTCTCCTCACGGCATCCGTGAACGCCACTCCGCTATTGGTCTCTGCCACGACGAGGGCGAGCTCGCGGGCCAGCTCACCGCGGCTGATGCGCGAGATGCGACGCACGGCGTCGAGAATGCCCTCGCCAGCCGAGAGGCTCAGCGTGAGGAACTCGAGCACGGTCGGCAGCTCTGCCTGCATGCGGGCTAGGCGCGCTCGCGCATCGCGCTGCAGCAGGTAGTCGCGCGCCACGAATCCGCCAACACAGAACAGGATGACGATGCCAGCCTGGGCGATCACCGGCACACCCTGAAAGCGGTTCGCCCCGATCGCGATGGCGACACCGAGCACTCCGCCGATCGCCGCCCATACGAGCTGCCGACTGCGGAAGTCGGTAACCGACATGGCGAGCCCCGCCTGCCGCAGCCGCTGGGCCGTCGACTCGGCGCCGCCCGCCAGGTCGCCGATGACCCGGGCAAGGGCCGCGACCGGCGGTGAGAGCACCGCACCGAGCACGGGAAGCGGGTCGCTCGGCGTGCGGGCGACGAGTCGGCGGGCCTCGGCCGAGACGTCGAGCACGTAGGGTGCAACCCGGCTGCTCAAGGTTGGCCTGCTGAGCCGGGGAACCAGGCTGACAATCGACCACAGCCCGAGGCCGAGGGCGAGCCCGCAGGCGATGCCCCACGCCATGGTCGAGTTCACTGGAACCACCTGCGCTCTTCTGGAATGCGGCCGATCGCGATCATCAGCCGGTAGGCGACGACGGAGACGCCGAGTCCACCGACGATGAGCACGGCGCCCGCCGCGGTGTTGTAGGCGGCCGCGGCCTCCGGTCGTGTTGCGAGAAGCAGCAGCACGATCCAGGGCGCAGCAACGCCGAGCCGAGCCGCGTTGACCACCCACGACTGCCGCGCCTCTACCTCGGAGCGGATCGCGGCCTCCTGCCGAAGGTAGGCCGCGAGGTTGCGCAGCACCGTCGTGAGCTCACTACCGCCGACCTCGCGCGACATGCGAACGGTCTCGAGGATGCGGTCGGCAACCGGGTCGGCGAGGGTCGCCTTGAGCTCGGTGACGCACAGGCCGAAGTTGCCCGTCGTGCGGTAGTCCTGCTCGAACCGGGCGAACGGCTCGCGCGTGGCGACCGGACCACTGCTGGCGAGCGACGCGATGCTGTCGGGAAGCGACTGGCCGGATCGCACCGCTGACACCAGCTGGTCGACGACATCGGGCCAGAGCACCCGCGTGGCCCTGCGGCGGGAGCGGGCGCGCAGCGAGATCACGACGGCGGGCATCGCCCCGACGACGAGCCCCACGGCGAGGGCGAGAGCGGAGACCGGCAGCAGCGCGAAGGTGACCGCGGATGCCGCAGCAGCGACCATGAGCGACACCACCGCGACCGTGCCGGGCCGCACCCGCGGCAGGCCGGCCTGCGAGAGGGTGGCGTGCAGCGCGGAGCCGAGGCGACCCGTGGTGCGGGCCTCGGCATCCGTGGATTCTGACGGCCACAGGAAGGGCGAGACGATAAGCAGCACTCCCGCGCCGAGCAGCAGGCCGACGGCGACGCTCATGACTGCACCAGCAGCGACGACGGGTCGAAGCCGTGACGTCGGTACTTGGCCAGACGCGCGGGCTGCAGCCCGGTGGCCCGCAGCTGCCCCTCGCGCAGCTCGAACAGGAGAACGCCGTCGATGCCGCCGGTGGCACTGGCCCCCGACGGAGTAAGGATCTCGACCACGCGACGCTTGCCGTTGCGCTGCAGCTCGCAGTGCACCACGACGTCGATCGTGGATGCGACCGTAGGCACCACGAATGACGAGTCGATGTTGCGGCCAGCGAGAAGGGGGAGGGTGCAGAGCTTCACCAGGGCGTCGGCAGCGTTGTTCGCATGGATCGACGACATGCCCGGCAGCCCGCTGTTGAGGGAGATGAGGAGGTCGAGCGACTCCGCCTCGCGCACCTCGCCGACCACGAGCCGGTCTGGCCGCATGCGAAGCGCCTCCTTGATGAGGCGGCGGAGGCTGATCTCTCCCGCGCCCTCGAGGCTCGGCTGGCGGCACTGCATCGCAACATGGTCGGCGGCTGCGAGGTCGAGCTCGAAGGTCTCCTCGACGGTGACCACCCGCTCGCCCGGTCGCGCGGTCGACAGCAGCGCGCCGAGCATCGTCGTCTTGCCGCTCTGCGTCGCCCCAGAGACCAGGATGTTGGCTCCGGCGAGCACGCTCATGCGAAGGAACTCCGCCGCCTGGTTGGTGAGCGAGCCGAGCTCGACGAGGGTGGCGAGGTCGCGGATGCGGCTGGAGAACTTGCGCACGTTCACCGCCCAGTGGCGCTGGGTCACGTCGGGGATGACGACGTGGAGCCGCGAGCCGTCGGGCAGCGATGCGTCGACGAACGGCGAGCTGAGGTCGACCCGCCGGCCGGAGGACTGCAGCATGCGCTCGACGAGGTCGCGCACCTCGGAGTCGGTGAGCACGACGCCGGTGAGCTCAGCCACGCCGTTGCGGGCGACGAAGACGCGGTCGGGGGCATTGATCCAGATCTCCTCGATCGAGGCGTCGTCGAAGAACGGCTGCAGGGCGCCGAAGCCGGTGAGGCTTGCGACGACCTGGCGGGTGGCGAGCGCCTCGTCCTCCAAAAGGGGGACCGATCCGCCGAGCGCCCGCTCGCTGTAGCGACGTATCTCGTCGCGCACGTAGCGGCCGACGAGTTCTGCATCGGCTCCGAGATCGGCCCCGTCGCGGCGAACCCGCTCGCGCACCTGCTCTGCGATGACCACGATGGGGCTGGCGAGCGCGGTGGTTGGCATGCCGACATCCTGTTCGCCACGGCGCGAGGGCGGCGCGGGTTGTCCACAAGCGGCGACCACTTGGCGGCGCAGATCGACCGGTCGCCGGGCATCCATTCCTCCACTCCCCCGGCCGCTTCTACCGTCGGGGAAACCACCAACGGAGGATCACCATGCGAAAAGGCACCAAGAGAGCGCTCGTCATCACCGGCAACATCGTCGCGGTCGTGCTTGTCGGGGTCAGCGTGCTCGGCGCGCTCAACGGGCCCCTATCACCGGACGAGCTCGATGCGGCAGTCGAGCAGCAGCTGCAGAAGGCCGTCGACG
>NZ_JBXMIS010000073.1:0-19500 GCF_057073975.1 Conyzicola sp.
CCCCCCCCCCCCCCCCCCCCCCCCCCCCCCCCCCGATGTACTAGCCGCGGAGACCGGAGGCGAGGCCCTCGTCGGTCTGCTGCATGGTGTCGGCAGCGGAGATGAGGAACGAGCTGAGGCCCTCGAGCCCATCGACGGCCTGCTTGGTGCCGGTGGTGAACTTCTCGAACGAGTCGCGGTAGGCGGCGCTCGACTGCTCGGCCTGGAAGCCCTCCGAGGTCAGGGTCTGCACAGCCTGGCTGAGCTCGCGGAGCTTGTTGTTGAGGTCCTCCTGGCCAGCGGTGAGCACGCGAGCGGTCGCGCGGAGGTCTTCGTAGGTGACGTTGATGTTAGCCATGGTGGTGCTCCTTTGTTGTTGACCCCGCCAATGGAGCGGGCTAGTGGTTCCACGATAAGGTGAAGCTGAGTTTACGTCGATGGGGACAACTCCCCATCACGTTCTCCTCAGGCCTCCGGCATCAGTGGAAGCTGTACTCTCGCGAACTTTCCGCGGGCGATGTAGAAGCCGCGGCCGGGAGGGAACTCGGTGCGCGAGACCCGCGGCAGCGGCGTCTTGAGCAGCATCTCGCCCTCCAGGCCGTCGGGCTGGATGAGGAAGCCGGTGCGGGCCGCCTTGATCTCGGCCAGAAGCGGGTACGACGAGCCCCAGGTTCCGATCTCCGACTCCCCGATGAGGAAGTGGTCGGAGCGCTTGACGGCCTTGATCAGGTCGACGAGCGGGTTGTCGGCCGGCGAGCTGAGGAAGTCGGCGATCTGCTCGATGACGACGACGATCTTGCCCTTCGTCTTCGCGTCCTGCACCTCCGCGGTGAGAGCGCGGGCCAGCTCCGACACGTCTTCCATGGTCAGTGCGACCTTCGTCCAGCCCGGTGCGGCACCGACGGCGGATCGGGCGTTGCCGATGTAGTAGCGCGAGGCATCGGGTAGTGCCCGGTCGATCGACGCGGCGAGCGCGAAGAGCGCGTTCGTTCGACCGGAGGCTGGCGGCCCGGCGAGCAGGAACACCCCGCTCGGATCGAAGCCGATGGCCTCGAGGCTGTCGTCGGAGACACCGAGCACGGGCTGGCCGGCGACATCGGCTGGCAGCGAGGCAGCAGGGATCTCCGCGCCGAGTGCGCCGATCGGCTCGGCCGGAACGCGCCCGGTGCGGGCGATCGCCTCACCGAGACCGGCAATGGCCTTGGACTGCTCCGCGACATTCGGCGTACCGCCGAGCACGGCGACCTGGGTCTCGAGCCCGTCGACGAGTGCACGACCGGGCGCGGACGCCGGCGACAGCACGTCGTTCGGCTCGTCGAGCAGGCCGTAGGCGTTGTCGTCGGAGAGTCGGTGCACGATGCGGCGCTGGAACATCGAGGCGACCGAGTTCGGCACGCTGCCAGAGCGGTCGGCCGTCATGACGACGTGCATTCCGAGACCGCGGCCCTCGACGAGGATCTGCTGGAACACGGAGTACCAGACCGAGCGCTGCGAGGTGGTCTCGAAGTCGTTGCGGAACGCCGGGAAGTTGTCGACCAGCAGCAGGATGCGGCGCTCGTCTGGAGCGTTCGCGATCGTGCGGTACTCCCCGATCGTTCCGGCGTTGACAGCAGAGTAGCGGGCTCCCCGGTCGTCGATGATGCCGCGCAGCATCTTGAGCAGGCGCACGACGCGCTCCGGGTCGTCGCCGGAGACGATCGACCCCACGTGGGGAAGGGCCTCGAGCATCTTGAGGCCGCCGGTGGCGAAGTCGAGGCCGTAGACGTCGACGGGACCGCCGCGCGGGGTGATGCCCGCGGAGCACGCGATCGCGCGCAGGGTCGTCGTCTTGCCAGATCCGCCGGCCCCGTAGATGGCAAGGTTGCCATCGGTGTCGGGGCGGAAGTAGACCTCGTCCTGGCGCTGTGCCTGCGGCACGTCGCTCACGCCGATGAGCAGCTCTGTGTCGGTGCGCTGACGAAGCTTGGCGAGGTCGAACACCGGCGCGAGCTCGTCGAGCCATGGTCGACGAGCCGGCGGGATGGCGGCCTCCTTGGCCGCGGCGACCAGGCTGCGAACGAGTCGCGTCTGGTCGGTCGGTCCTTGGTCGACCTCGACCGAGGTCTCTGCCTTGCCGCCGACCGGCTCCCACGGCACCTCTGCGCCGAAGCGCAGCTCCGCGACCTCGATCGACGGGGGTGCAGGGGTGTCGTTGGTCCAGCCGCCGGCGTAGGCCGACTGGAAGCTGGTGAGGCGGCCCGGTCCGGTCTTGGCGATGCCGCGACCGGGGATTCCGGGGTCGAATGTTCCTGCGATCTTGTCGCCGACGACATCCATGGAATCCGACTCGTCGGCCATGCGCAGCGCGACCCGCAGGTTGGTGTTTGCCCGCAGGTTGTCTTTGATGACACCGGCAGGTCGCTGCGTGGCCATGATCAGGTGGATGCCGAGCGAGCGGCCGCGCTGGGCGATGTCGACGACGCCGTCGACGAACTCCGGCACCTCGCCGGCGAGGGCGGCGAACTCGTCGATCACGAGCACGAGCGCGGGAGGCGACTCCGGGTCGCCGCTCTTCTCGAGGTCGAGCAGGTCTTTCGCCTTCTTGCGGTTGAACAGGTGCTCCCGGTAGTGCAGCTCTGCCCGAAGGCTCGTGAGCGCGCGGCGCACGAGGTGCGGGCTGAGGTCGGTCACCAGCCCGACGCAGTGCGGGAGGGTGACGCAGTCGGCGAAGGCGGAGCCGCCCTTGTAGTCGACGAAGAGGAACGTGACGCGGTCGGGGCTGTACTCCGCCGCCATGCCGAGCACCCATGCCTGCAGGAACTCGCTCTTGCCGGCACCGGTGGTTCCGCCGACGAGTGCGTGCGGGCCCTGCACACGAAGGTCGAGGTGCATGGCGTCGACGCCCGACTGCCCCACGAGGGCGCGCAGGCGACCGGCGCGGCGGCGCTTGAGCGGGCCGCCGGAGCGGTCGTGGATGGAGTCGTTCTGCTTCCAGCGCTCGACCGCCACACTCGGCGTCGTCGCGATCTCCGGTCCAAGCAGCGACAGCATGGAGACCGTGCGAGGGATGTCGCTCGAGTCGCCGACCATCGCGCCGGCGTCGTAGACGGGCGCCAGCCGCTTCGCGAACGCGAGGGCACGCTGCAGGGTCACCGGCTCTGAGACGACCTCAACGAGCTCGCTGCCGAGGCGCACGAGGCCGACGCGCGCGCGCTCGCCGCCCGGTGCGACATCCACGAACGTGCGCGCGACGGCGGGGAGGGATGCCACGTCGCTCGCGACCCAGATCGGGTAGATGCCCGCGTCGGCGGCGCGCTCTGCGAGCTGAACGATGCGGGCACGGTCGACCGGGGCATCCTCGGTGATGACGAGCAGGATGGCCGGCGTCGCCGACGGGGGCGGCGTCGCGATGTCAGCCCCATCGCCGGCAGACGCGCCGGCCACGAGAGCGGACTTCTCGATCTTCACCGCGCCGCGGGCCGAGTCGCGCGATGCCTTGCGCGAGGCGATGAGCTCCTCGAGCGCGGAGACGAGCGCGTCTCCCGTCGCCTGGCTGTTAGCGAGGTGGGTGCCCTCGATGGGGCTGTGCTGCGAGGCGGCGTGCGGCAGCCACTTGAGCCAGTCGAGCTCTGGCGTCCACGACGTGCCGGCGATGGCGGCAACCGCGAGCTCTGCCGGCGAGTGGAGTCCGGTGACCTGCACGACGAGGCCACGCACGATGTCGGCGGCGGCAACGCGGTCGCCGGCCACGCCGATCGCTCCGGAGAAGAACAGGTTCTCTGTGACGGGAACCCCGTCGATGTCGCGGTACGTGTCGATGGTCTTCTGCACGCGCTCGAGGTACTGCGGCAGCCCCGCGTCCTCATTCGACATCTCGACCGTGTTGCGCGAGAGCATGCTGCCGATGCCGAGGTTCACCGAGAGGAACTGCCAGTGCTCTGGGCGCCTCGTCCACAGCAGCGGGCCGAGGGACATCGCGGCGTCGTAGACCTCGGCTGTCGACGGCGCCTCGCGCAGCCGAACGTCGCGCTCGATCGCCACCTGCTCGTCGAGCCGCTTCTCGAGGTAGGCCGCCTTCTCCTCGAACTTGGCGATCTCCAGCTTCTCCTTGCGCTTGCGAGTCGAGCGCGTGGTGAAGTAGGTGCCGACCATGAGCACGGGCGCGGCCGCGATGAACAGGAGGGAGGTCGCGTTTCGCCCGCCGACGAGGAAGATGACCACGCCGATCACGAGCGGCGCGAGCAGCACGAGCCATGGGAACGGCTGCTGGTCTTTCTCGGTCGGCATAGTGGGAGCCTTGAACTCCTCGCCCGGGTAGCGCGACTCGACCCGCGGCGAGCGGTTGAAGCCGATCGGGCCGGTCACGACGGGGGTGGCGACGGCGCTCGCCGCGAGGATCTTCGCCTCGAGCACCGTGTCGCCGACTCGCACCGTCTGGCCGTCCTCCAGGTCGATGCGGGTGATGAGCCCGCCGTCGACCTCGAGCCCGTTGGCCGAGTTGAGGTCGACGATGCGAACGGCGGTGGATGACACGTCGATACGGGCGTGGCGCTTGGAGACGAGCGAGTCGTTGAGCGTGACATCCGACTGGGCGGCATCACGGCCGAGGTACTTGGTGCCGAGGGTAAGACGGAAGTCCTTGCCGGCATCCGGTCCTTCGATGACGCGGAGGATCGCAGCCGCCTCGGCCTGGGCCACGACGGGGGCGGCGTTGGCCGCGGTGATCGTGATGGTGGATCCGGAGGCGAGCGGGGCATCCACCAGGGCGATGTCCGCCTCGATCACGCGACGCGGCGCGCCCTCGGCGTCGACGATGCGCAGCGTCGAGTCGGAGCCGTCAGGACCGTTGGCCGAGCGGAACGGATCGAGCTGCGCGATGGCGCTGGCGACATCCGCGACCGTCGCTGCCGCGTCTGTCGTGACGACAATGTCGGCCTCTGGACCGGTGGAACGCTTGAGAGTGAGTTTGAGGCGCATCGGGTCTCCTTCGGTCGGCTACTTCTTGAGCCCGGGCAGGCGGGAGGTCTCAGCGCTGGCACGCGCGGCGAGCGCCGTCAGCCAGGCGCGCACAGAGCTGATGCGGTACCTGGCGACGAAACGCCGACCGCGGGAGAGTGCGGCCTCGGCGACGGAGACCGCGGCAAGCGCCTCCGTCCAGACGATCTCTGTCGACTCCTTCGGCACCTCGACGCCGGAGAATACGGCCTCGTCGGTGCGGGTGGCGATGCCGACGAGTCCAGCGGTGGCGGGAGCCAGCTGGGTCTCGAGGCCGCTCGCCGTTCCCTTGCGGGTGAGGTTCTGCGGAATCTCGTAGCCGAGCTCGCTGAAGCGGTCGACGAGCTCGTCCCACGCACCGGCGGCGGCCGCGTCGCCGGTCTCGGCCTCCCGACGGCGACGCAGGCGGCGCGCCTTGACGGCACCGATGAGGAGCATGGGGATCAGCAGAATCGCCGCAGGGATGAGAAGAGCGAGGCCGATCGCGATGGCCCAGCCGGGAATCTCGAACAGCGCGCCGTCCTCGGAGTCGCTGTCGTCGACCTCGACGCCGGCCACGAGGTCGTTGTCGTCTTTGTCGGTGCGCGGAGGCTGGCGCACCTGCGGCTGCGGCTCCGACTGCGGCTTCGGGTTCTGGTCCTGCGGGATATCCGTCTCCTCCGGAGTCGGATAGAAGGGAACCCAGCCAACACCCTCGAACGCGACCTCTACCCATGCGGTGACATCGGAGCCGAGCAAGGTGACCTCGTCCTGGCCCTCCGCGACCTCCGGCTTGAATCCCATGACGACTCGGGCCGGGTAGTTGAGGCTGCGCGCCATGAGCGCGAAGGCCGAGGCGTACTGCTCCTCGTCGCCGATGAGCTGCGTGCGCGTGAAGAGCTCGACCATGCGGTCGGCGCCCTGGCCGGCGCGCGAGGCGACCGCGTCATCCGCTGCCCCGTGGCTGAGGAAGCCCGTGGTCTGCAGCGCCGTCTCGATGGCCCGCAGCTGCTCGATGGGGCTCGTCGCCGCGCCCATGAGCTCAGTCGCCTTGGCAGAGACGACGTCGGGGATGTTGGAGACGGGCGGCAGCTGCAGCGACGCGGTGGTCACCTCGAGCAGCGCCTCGTCGTCGTACTCCTGCTGCCGAACGGCCTCGACGCCGAAGGTGTCGCCGGAGGCGAGGCCAGTGGTAACGACGGCGGTGCCGGTTGCAGGGTTGTAGCGCAGCGACTCCGCCTGCTGGCGCGCGTCGTCACCGGTGAAGGTGATGGATGACGCGTAGCCGATCGAGGGAATCCAGACGTCGGCGTAGTCGAGCACCGTCACGCTCAGCTCACGCCCCTCCTTCGCCGCGGTCAGCAACGGGGCCTTGGGGATGGTCTTGCCGACAAGGCTGAAGCTGCCGGAGCCGTCGGTCGCGATCTCGCTCCCCGCAACGCCCCACAGGATGCCGTCATAGGTGTCGAGGGTAGCCAGCCGCAGCCGGTCGCCCTCCTGCAGCCCCGAGACCGTGAACAACTCGGTCTCCTCGAGGGTCTTGGTGTACTTGCGGTAGGCCGCGAACGGGCTCGGGTAGGTCAGCGGCTCGAACGGCGGCTCGATCTCCTCACGCAGTACGAAGCGGTTGTCTGGCTGCGGCGCGACGCTCGAGCCGACGAAGACACCGACCAGCACGGCAGCGAGCACGACAACGGCGGTGCCGATGACCTTCTTGCGCAGCAGGCTGCGGTCGCCCTTGGCGCTGATGCCAGGGCCGACGCCGCGACGCCAGCCGAGCCAGATGAGGGCGAGGGCCGCGAACGTGATGCCACGAAGAGCGGCGTAGAAGGGCTCGGCGGTGCCGAGCAGCACACCGGCAAGGTAGAGCGCCGTCGGGCCGAGCAGGATGAGGCCGGAGCGCCACGCCGTGCGGCGCCGCGTCGGCAGCCAGCGCACCGCGAGCACCGTCGAGACGAGCCCGACGGCCCACCCAGAGACATACGGCACGGCCGTCACGTAGTCGGGAAGCTCGACCGGCGGACGGAGCGTGAGGATGTCGGCCCAGCCGAACACGGTTCCCACCGAGAGCTCGGTGAGAGTCTCGATCGTGGGGATGAAGCCGAGCAGCGCGAGGGCGGGGAGCGCGGCAGCACTGCCGAAGAGGTAGAACGCGAGAACCCCGAGCACGAACGTCGGGATCGCCCCGAGTCGAAGAAGGTGCGATGCGATGGCCACGGCGGTGCCGACCGCGAGGCCGGCCAGACCGGCAATGAGCCAGCCGATGCTCTCGAACGAGGTGGCGAAGCCGATGATGCCGATGGTCGAGAGGATGGCGAGCACGACGACGTCGACAAGCGTGCGCGGCGCGATGGCCAGCGACGGCTTCTCGACGGGTGGCGCCGTCGTGATCGGGATACTGGCATCGGTGCGTGTCATCGGACCCTCCGGACAAGGCGCGGGAGGTCGTCCAGCTGGGCGATCGTGACAACGGCAAGCCCGGCGACGCGAGAGACCCGCGACTGACCGCCGATCTCCGTGCGGAAGCCGATGGTCGAGGTGTCGCTGCCGAACAGCGTCTCGATCGACCGGAAGTCATGGGTTGCGAACTTCGAGCCGGTGACGATCATGGCGACGCTCGGCGGCGGGAGGCGCAGCGTCGCCTTGCGCACGAAGTCGCGGGCGTCGCGGTACGGCGAGGATGTCTGCTCGAGCCGGCAGCTGTCGTCGAGCAGTCCTGTCGGCGAGATCGTTCGCAGCGCGACCTTCTCGCTGACGACCTTGAGCTTGGTGCCGTCGCGCAGCACCTGCACCCCGAGGGACGCCATGGTCGACACCGCGAGCTCGAACTCCTCCTCCGAGGCGTAGGAGCGCTTATCGGCGTTGAACACGATGGTCAGCTGGGAGCGCCGTGTCTCCTCGAACTGGCGCACCATGAGCTGGCCGGTGCGGGCAGAGGTGCGCCAGTGCACATAGCGCCGGTCGTCCCCGGGCTCGTAGGCACGCAGGGCGTGGAAGGAGATGTCGTTGTTGGTGATCGTCTTGGTGATCTCGCCCTCGAGGTCGCGCACGAGACCGGCGGCAGATGGCTTGAGGCGGGCGGTGATCGGGTGCACGAAGAGCTCGACCGGGTCTGCCCAGCGCACGGTGCGGCGCATGAGTCCCAGTTGGTCGCCGCGAACGGAGACCGCAGGGCCAGCGACGATGACAGCGCGGCGGTTCGTCGGAACCGCGAAGAGCTCCTCGTGGCTGTCCTCACTCGCAATAGCGGGCAGCATGAACTCCGCCATGCCGGCGCCGACGGGCAGTTCGAAGCGCGACGGGGTCGAGGTGCGGGCGCCGGTGTTAGTGACGACCATGCTGCCGAGTGCCCGCTCCCCCGCGACCACGCGGCGGGGGGTCAGCTCGATCGTCACGCCGAAGGCGGATCGCCCGAAGATGAACAGGATGGCGAAGAGCAGACCGCCGACCAGCGTGACGGCAATGTAGACGAACTCCTGCCATCCCAGTGCGAAGCCGATTGCCGAGAACACGACGGCGACCAGCAGCACGACCCAGCCCGTGCCGCTGACGACGGTGAGAACAGGGCCGACGACCCGCCAGAGCGCCTTAGCGGCGAGACGCGCCACTCCCCAGGCGGTGCGGAGTGCGCCAGCAACGGCGACCGCGGTCGACCGCACGCTGGCGCGCGCCGTGGGGCCCGCGCTCTCAGGTGCGGGCGATTCGGTCGCCGTCGTCATGCTGCGCGGTAGGCGGGGGGCGCGATACCGACGAGGATGCGCGAGACGATGTCTTCTGCAGATACCCCGGCGAACTCCGACTCCGGGTCGACGATGATGCGATGGGCAAGCACGGGAACCGCGAGCTCGCGCACGTCGTCCGGGGTGACGTAGGTGCGTCCCTGCGAGAGTGCCCACGTCTTCGCAGCACGGGCGAGGGCCATGGCGCCGCGCATCGAGACCCCGAGGGTCACATCCTTGTCGGTGCGGGTCGCGGTGACGATCTCGCTGAGGTACTCCATGACCGAGGCATCGACGAAGACGGTCGAGGCGAGCTCCGACATCTGCGGAATCGAGCTCGAGGCGATGATCGGCGTGATCTTGCCGGCGCGGGCGCGGTTCGCCGAGTCCATGAGCAGCTTGACCGAGGTCTCGTGGTCGGGGTAGCCAAGGGTCGTCTTGATGAGGAAGCGGTCGAGCTGGGCCTCTGGCAGCGAGTACGTTCCCGCCTGCTCCACCGGGTTCTGAGTGGCGATGACCATGAACGGGCTGCCGACAGCGTGGCCGACGCCATCGACGGTGACAACGCCCTCCTCCATGACCTCGAGGAGTGCGCTCTGGGTCTTCGGGCTTGCACGGTTGATCTCGTCCGCGAGCACGATCGAGGCGAAGATCGGTCCTTTGTGGAACTCGAAGACGCCCTTGCCCTGGTCGTAGATCGTCACGCCGGTGACGTCGGACGGCAGCAGGTCTGGGGTGAACTGGATGCGCGAGTTCGACCCGTCGAGGGTGTTGGCGAGCGCCTTGGCGAGCACGGTCTTGCCGGTGCCAGGGAAGTCCTCGAGCAGCACGTGACCGTCAGAGAGCAGCGCCGTCACGACGAGACGGATGACATGGGACTTGCCGAGGATGGCGAGGTCGACGTTGCCGACGAGCTTGTTGAAGGCGTCGGCGAACCACGTCGCCTGCTCCTGGGTTACTGCCATGGTGGTGTCTCTCTCTGCGGGTGGATGGGAAGGCCTAGCAATGGGGCGGGCTGCCAGAAACGTGGAGGTTGGGATTGCCGCTGTTGTCTTCGCGCTTGACGTACCAGCCGCTGTTCTGGCCGTAGCTGCCCTGGGCGAATCGATACCACGTACCGGACCAGCCCGACCACGTCGTGTAGCAGTACACCGTCAGTCCACCGGCCTGAACCCAGCCGCCGCCGGAGGAGCACCCAGCCGGTGGCCCCTGGGTGTAGTGACTTCCGTTGCCTGGTCCCTGCTCGGGGCAGCTGCGCACATCGAGGGTCGCGCTCCAGCTGGTGACCGGTTCTCCCGGGGTCGTCGCGCTGGCAGAGTCTGTGCGCGCCGTATACGGGTTGCCATTGATGATCGGGTAGACCGACAGCGTGTAGGTGCGGTTGGCGGCGCCCGTCCAACTGAGGGACTGCGGCTGGCCGACCTCGCCGCTCGCCGGGTCGCCCGAGACCGGGGCAGGGCTGATCTCGTAGCGGTAGCGAATCTGACTCGCCGGAACCCCATTCGCGGCTGACGCGTCCCAGGAGCCGTTGAGCGTGTAGTTGCCGGCTCCCCCGGGCGCCCAGAGCCTCGTCTGCGGAAGACCGGGGCCCGCCTTCGCCACCTGGGAGCGGTTGGACGGCACGCTGTTGCCCCCCGTCGCGAGAGCGATGACGGATGCCGTGTAGTTCTGGTCGACGGTTCCGGTGAAGGTGTGCGGCGACGACGCGACGTTGCCCTGGAAGGCCACCGTCGAGGTGTTGCCGACGTAGACGGTGATCTGGTACCCGGTGATGTTTCCGCCGTTAGCGCCAGCACCCGACCAGCTGAAGGTGATGTTGCCTGAGCCGTTGGCGGTCTCGGCCGGAATGCCCATGGTGGCCGGGCTCGCCTGGCCGAGCGGCCGTACAGAGTTGCTGGGGTCGGAGAGGGTGCTGGTGCCCATGACGTTCGTCGCCGACACCCGGTAGGTGTAGTCGGTGCCGTTCACGAGGGTGCCAGCGGCGTTCTGGAAGCTCGAGGCGCCGGCGCCGACCGCGAACGACGAGGTGCCGTTGCGGTCAGCCGGGCTCATGCTCACGGTGTAGCCGGTGATGGGCTCGCCGTTGGTGGCCGGGGTGACCCATGCGACGGTCGCCTGCTGGTCCTGCGGCGAGGCAGACGGCGGTGCGATCTTGTCTGGCGAGTCGCGCACGGTGAGGATGTAGCGTCCCTGCACCTCACGGGTCGGCTCGAGGGTCGCGTCGCCGATCGTGTAGACGACGCTGATGGCGCCGATGAATGTCGTGCCAGGGCTGACCCGTACCCCGCCGTCCTCGTCGAAGTCGACCGTGGCGCCGCTCGCGGCGTTCTCGATGTACGCGTCGAGAACCCGAAGGGGCTCGTTCGTCGAGGCGAAGGGGTTGTAGTCGTTCGCCAGCACGTTGAACGTCGGCTGGGGGGCTCCGCGGCGGCCCTTGTCCTCGTCCTGTACTGCCTGCGGCATCGCCTTGGTCGACGGCACGCTCGTGACCGTGACCGTGCCCGGCACGCTGAAGTCGCGGAACTTCACCATGAAGGTCAGCACGGTCTTGGTTCCCACCGGTGCGCCGCGCGGCACGGAGATCGTCATGTCTCCCCCGCTGATCGTGGCCTTGACCTTCTCCGTCGTGCCACCGAGGTCCTCGTAGCTGAACTGCGAGATGAGCGACGGGTTCGGGTGCGTCGTCGATGCGCGCAGGTTGACCACGACTGAGTCTGGTCCGGCCTCGATCGTGACGTTCTGTGCCGTGAACTGCGGTGGGGCATCCGTGAAGTCGGGGTTGCCGACCGTGACAGGCAGCGAGATGACAGCGGTGTTGCCGTTGAGGTCATCCTTGTTCTTGCCGTCAGTGACCTCGAACGAGATGGCGGCGACACCCCGGAAGTCCTTGGCTGGCGTGAACCGGATGGTGTCGTTGTCGACGAACGACGTCTCGCCGTTGCTGTTCGTGGCCGACACCGTGGAGATGTCGGTAATGATCGCCTTGCGGCCGGAGGGCACGATGATGATGTCGTCGAGCTCCCACGTGCCGGTGCCGTTCATCTCGATCTGCTGCTCGCCGAGCTCAGGGTCGAGATATGGCGGCGGCGCATAGTTGGCGCTCACCTTCGGCGGCACGATGATGAAGGCTGTCGTGCTGAGCTCGTCCACCTCGTTGGTCACCGTGTAGGCGATCGCGGTGCGCAGGTCGCCCGCTGTCACCTCGATGGTCATCGCATCCTGGTCGACGGTGGCGAACTCGGAGTTCGGGCCGTCGACGGAGATGAGCAGGTCCTCCCGGCGACCGCCGGGGTTGGAGATGAGGTCGAGCTCGTCGAGGTCGACCACGACCACCTCGTTGTCGACGACGTCGTCGATCGGCACGTAGTAGTCGATGGCGACGGGGTAGGTCGGCTCCGCGTCCTTGGTGACCTTCACGTAGATGAACGCGGTGTCGACGCCGCCCTTGCCGTTGTCGATGCCGTAGCGGATCGTGAACGACCCCTCCGTCTTCGGTGCGGTGATGACGACGAGCTGGTCGGAGACCTCTGCCTCGATGCCCTCGTCGACCTCGGGAAGAACCGGGTCGATGCTGAGCGCGTACCCGGCCGGGTCGCTGTCGTTCGCCAGCACCTGCACGGATGCGGTGCGGCCAGGCTGGATCTCGACGCTGTCGTCGACGGCGTTGGGCGCCTCGTTGGTGGGATTGCGCGGGATGACGCCGATGTAGATGACGCCGATCGCCTTCTCGCCGTAGGTGTCTTCGACCAGGTATCGCAGCTCGTCGGTGCCGGCGTCGCCCTCGTTGGCCTGGTAGGTGAACGAGTTGGGGGTCTGCGCGGTGATGACGCCCTTGGTCGGCTGCATGCTGATGCCCGTGACGACAACGGAGTCGCCATCGGGGTCGACCCCGTCGAGCGGGATTGTGATCGGCACCGTTGCCCCCGAGTAGACCCTCGCGAACTGGGTGCGCGGTGCCGGCGGCTGGTTGGTCTCGAGGTCGCGCGCGATCACGCTGAAGGTCGCCGTCGCCGTCGCCGACTCGCCGAACTGGTCGGCGATGCGGTAGGTGACGGAGTACTCGCCGGGTGTCTTCGGTGCCTGGTAGCGCAGCAGCTGGTCGTTGACGAACGCGAGCGCTCCGCTGCCGGCCCCGGAGGCATCCGCGAGCTCCGGCTCGAGCACGATTGCCGCGTCGTCGGGGTGGTAGTCGTTGTCGAGCACGTCGAGGCTGACGTAGTCCTCTGCGCGCACCTTCACGCGATCGGGCACGGCGACGGGCGGCTGGCGGTTGACGATGGGCGCGACAGGAACGACCGTCACTCCCGCGTGGGCCACCTGGGCGCCATCCGAGATCGTGTAGGTGAACTGGGTCTGCTCTGTCAGAGCCGCGGAGGAGGTGATGCGGGCGGTCGTGTTGTTGAGCAGCTCGACGGTGAGATACGCGTTCGTCGAGAGGGTGTCGATCGACTGCACCGCCAGCACGAGGCCGTTCGGTGAGACGTCATTGTTGAGCACCTTGACGAGGGTCGGCTCTCCGGCCCGGAGGTATGCGGTGTCTTTGACAGCGATCGGCGGGAGCGCGAACTCCGGTGTCGGCTTCACATCGACGCGAACGATGCCGATGCTGGTGGCGGCACCCGCGCCAAGGGAGTACATGAAGTAGTGCGTTCCCGCTTCGCTGCCGGAGATCGTCAGAGTACCCTTGTCGGCGTTCACCTCGACGCTGAGCGCGTCTGGCACCTCGTCGATGCCGATGAGGGCGAGCGGGGCGGTGGAGAGGGTGAGGTCGTTGCCGAGGGGCTCGATCGTGACGTCCTCGTTGACGAACACCTCTGCGTAGTCCGGCGTGCCGATCGGGGTGAGGGTGCCGGCCGCGGCGATGTCGACGATGAACGTGCCAGCCGTCTCCGTCGTGCCATCGCTGACGGTCAGTCGCACCTCCTTCTCGCCGAGCTCTGCCGTCTTGCTCTGGAAGGTGATGAAGCCGTCGGGGGTGAAGCGCACCTCATCGCCGCTGACCGGACTCGCCCCGGTGAGGGTGAGGTCGTCGCCGTCGGGGTCGATCCAGTCGCTCAGCACGTTGCGGTCGATGGTGCCGCCGACCTCGAGGCCGACGCTCGTGATGCGCTTCTCCACCGGTGGGGAGTTCTCGCCGTCGGGGGTGACCCTGATCGTCACGAAGGAGTCGGCGGCCGCGCCGCGTCCGTCGTTGATGCGGTAGCTGAACGAGGCGTTCGACGCCCCCTCCGCTGGGGTGAACTGCAGCGCGCGTCCGCCCTCGATGAGGCTGAGCCTGCCCTGGGTTGCCTCGTCGACCGTTCCGGTGTTCTCGATGGTCAGCACGTCGCCATCGGGGTCGGAGTCGTTCTCCAGTACCGGCAGGATCGTGGTTCGGCCAGCGCGAACGCCGAATTGGTCTTCCTTCGCGACGGGCGGCCGGTTGATCTCCGTGCGCTCCGCAAGGGTGTCCTCGAAGGACTGCACCGACGACTTCTCGTCGCCCTCCTCCGTCTCCTCCTCGAGCGGGGGTGTCACCTCGTCCCAGTTCTCGACGAGGCGCATCTCGTTGTCGACGAGCCAGACGTTGCCGTTGTCGAGGTTGTTGAGCGCGATGACCGACTTGTTCACCCGGAACTCGAGCGTCGAGCCCTTGGTCGGCTGCTCGATGGCCTGGATCTCTGGCTTGGCTCCGTCACACCACAGCACGTACTGCTGGGCACCGCTCCATGCGCCGTGAGCGCAGCCGTTGAGCCACACCGGCGACGACACCGAGTCGGCGTCGCTGAGGGCAGAGAGGATGCTGGTCTTGCCTGCCTCAACAGACCCGCCCCCGAGCGGAACGCGAAGCAGGCTGTTGCCGGTCGCCACGATCGCCACGTCGTTGTCTGCACCCGACTGCTGGAGCTTCATGCCCTTCGCGTCTCCGAGCTCGACGGCAGAGCCGTCGCCGCGGATGAGGCTGTTCTGCTCGAGGTCGAGCACCGCGAACTGCTCGCCGATCGCCGCGATCTCGTGGTTCTCAGAGAAGTCGATGGATGACTCGACCGGCTTCGCGCCGATGCCCGCGATCGTGTAGACGGTCGACTCGCCCGGCGAGGAGGCGAAGACGGTGCCGTCGGGCGACACGGCAACGTGGGCGCTGCCGCCGAGCTCGAGCACCGGCTCGTCGACGGGGTCGAAGTCGAGGGTGTTGGCGACGTCGACGACCCAGAGCTTGCCGTTGGACTGGTCGAGGATCGCGAGGGTCGTGCCGCCGAGCTTGACCTCTGCCTCCGAGGGGAGGTCCACCCGCTCGGTCAGGCGGGTGAACGCCGGATCTATGCGCTCCAGGGAGCCGGCCGTTGTGTCGAAGAGGAAGACGGTATTGCCGTTCTGCACGACATCCAGTTGCGGTGTCGCCGCGGCCACTGCGGCGTCGAGCTCCTCGATCTGGCGGTTCAGTCGGCCGGCGAGGATGTCGTTGCCATTGGTCACCCACACCGTGCGGGTCGTGACGTCGACGTCGGTGATTGGGAAGCCGCGGTGCAGGATGGCTGCGCCGAGCGGCACGCCGACGGCAATGGCAATAGCCGTGACGGAGGCGATGGCCTTGCGACCGCGCGTCCACCAGGTCGTGATCGGCACTGGGTGGGCTCCTGCAACGTCGGGGGCTTTGAACAGGTCAGCTGACAGACGACCGCACAAGCCACCGTAACATGATCAATTCTTCCGGCAAACGGGCAGGACTACCCACCTCTAAGTGTCGTTAGAACCGACTACGGCGGGGCCCCGGTCGAGCAGCGGGAGGTCGTCGACGCTGACGAGACGGCTGGCAACGGCATACTCGACGAGCCGCGACCGGCGGCTCGTGGCGAGGTTTCCCTTGCCTCCGCGAAGGCCCTGAACACCGAGCTTGTCGAGCTTGTCGCACACGTTGTCGAGCTTGCGGTTGAAGGTGGTCATCGCCCAGCCGAGACGCTCTGCCGCCTCGGCAGAGCTGGGAATGACCCCGCGGCCCGGCTGACTCGGCCGCAGCACGTGCTCTGACAGCGCAAGCACGAGCAGGCGCTGGCTCGAGGTCAGCGACACAGGCATCATCGTCGTCGTGCCAGCCGTCGTCGTCGCCGCGGTCGAGGTGTTGTAGTAGTCCTCGGCAGAGTGGATGGTGAAGTCGTAGGTCGTCGAGCCGGCGCTGAAGATCACGTGCATGGTCTCGAACACGATGGGCAGCTTCGCCCCGGGAGCGAGCCACGCCTGCACCTGCCCGGTTGCATCGGTCACGGTCGCAGACAGCAGCGTTCCCGTGTTCGAGAGCCACCAGAGGCCGAACTCCTCCGTGATCGTCAGGAAGACGCGGTGGAGGTACGGGTTGTCGTCGATCGAGAGGTCGGCCTCTCGGCCGATGGTCAGGCCGGTGCCGCCGTCGGGGATCTCGAAGCGCTCCCCGACGAAGTCCACCCACAGGCGCGCGGCGGCCTCGGTCATCAGCCAGCGTCCGGGTAGCAGATGGTCAACGGCTCGACGCTGAACTTGCCGGCCCGCGAGATGTAGGCGTCGACGCACACCGGGCCAGCGGCGGTCGCCCGAGTGAAGCTGCCCGACTCGAGGGGCTTGATCTCCGTCGGGTTCTCCGACAGCGCGTAGCGGAAGGTGTCGCCATCCTGGGGGTCGGGGTTCGCCCAGGTGAAGGTGACCGTCGTGCCGTCGGCCGAGGGGGTCGCGAGGCCGTCGACGGGGGTCGGCACCGTGTCTGAGATGATCGCGCTGTCGCCGCCGACCGGCGGCTTCGGGGTGGCGGGGTTCTCTGCCTCGCGCAGCGATCCGCCAGAGATGATCGACGCCGCGACGACGCCACCGATCACGAGAACGCCGAGCACAGACAGCAGCGTGATCACGAGCCCCCGGCGCGAGCGCGTCTCTGCAGCATCCGGCTCCGGCTGGGGCTCGGCGACCGGTTCCGCGCGCTTCGGGCGAATGACCGTCTCGCCGATCGGCGACTCCGATCGCGAGGCTGCTGGCGTGGATGCCGGCGCTGGCGCCTGGGGAACGCTCGTCACACCGCGCAGTTGCGTCGCATCCGCGGTGGACGCCGGCGGCGCGACGGGCGCTACCGGCGCGACCGGCTGCGCTGCGATGGTCGAGACCGACCGCACGCGGGTCTCGTCCTCCCCGCCGGCGGCAGGCCGCTCCACCTCGACAACGTCGATGTTGGGAACCTCGATGGTGGTGGGCGCGTAGCCAAGCTCCAGCTCCACCCGCTGCAGAGCGCGGGCGAACTCGACAGCCGTGGCGAAGCGGTCGACGCGGCGGCTCGCCATTCCCTTCTGCAGCACCGCGGTCAGCGAGCGCGGAATGTCGTCGCGGCCGATGGGCGTGATCGCGCCGCGTTCGATGCGGCCGATGAGGTCGAGGGTGCCGTTGGATCGGCCGGGGATCTCGAATGGGGTGCGACCGGCGAGCAGGGTGTGGATGGTTGCGGCGAGCGAGAAGACGTCGCTGCGCACGTCGGGCTGCGGGTCGTCTTCGAACATCTCCGGCGGAGACCACGGCACGCTCATGCCGACCGACTGGCTCTCTGTCGTGCCGGCCGTGCCGGTCGTGCCGGCCGCCGACAGTGTCGTCGTGTGCACGGGCAGCTCGCCCTCGACGGTCGAGGAGATGCCGAAGTCGGTCAGCGCTGGCCAGCCGTAGTCGTTGGTGAGCACGTTGGCCGGCTTGATGTCGCGGTGCAGGATGCCTGCGCCGTGTGCTGTCGCGATCGCGCTGGAGAGCCGAACGCCCGTGCGCAGTGCGTCGGCGACACCGAAGGTCTCGCGCTTGTACCGATCGCCGAGGCTCGGGCCAGAGCAGTACTCCATGACGAAGTACGGTCGCCCGTCAACGGCGACGTCGGCGTGGAAGATCGAGACGATGTATGGATGCGCCGACAGCTGCGCCATGACGTTCGCCTCTGCGACGAACGATGCCTGTGTCGCCGCGTTCAGCTCGTCGAGCAGCAGCACCTTGACCGCGACCTTGCGCCGTGGCAGCTTCTGCTCATAGAGGTAGACGTCGGAGAAACCACCGGTGCCGAGCGGCTTGACGAACTCGTAGCCGTTCAGCTCTGGGGGAACCGATGCCGCGCGCCTCATGCGTGGCCGACCGTGATGGTGACGCCGCCGCCGAGGTCGACGACCGTGTCGACGAGGATGGACGTCGACTCGCCCTGTCGAAGCAGCTGCGGCGGGTTGCCGGGCAGCGCGATCGTCGTGCCGTTGCGCGAGTGCAGGTCGGTGACGACGACCGTGCCCCCCTCGACGGCGAACTGCACGTGGTTGCGCGAGATGTCCTGGTCGCCGGGGATGGCGATGAGCTTGGGAATCTGGCCGCCAGAGATCTTGCTGACGCTCGGCGAGCGGCCGACGAGGGCGATGCCGTCGAGAGACTCGACCCCGCCGGTCGAGAGCGCGAGGGTGTAGGCCACCGGCACGTCTGCCGTGGCCTCCGCAGCGCGCTTGCGTGACGCGCGCCCTGCGCGCAGCTTCGCGATGTCGCCGCTCATGACGGTCATCCCGTCGTGATCGCCAGCCAGGTCGGGCGATGGCGAGGCGGCAGCGGGCTCATCCGCGTGGTCGTCCTCGCTCGGAGGGCGAACGGCGGCGTCCTCGATGCTGCGCATCATGGTCTCTTCGAAGAGGCTGTCGTAGCCGCCCCCGTCGGGCGTGGCATCCGCGACGATGTCGTCGACCTCGCCGCTCGTCACGGTGTGCGCCGCGATGGTGTGCTCGGAGATCGTGTTCTCAGCGATCGTGTTCTCAGCGATCTGGTGTGTGCTCGCGGCGGGCGGCGCGGACACCACCGGGGCGGCCGTCTCAGCCGCGGCCGCAGGCGTAGTGGCCGCGGCCGCAGGCTTTGTGGCGATGGCACTCTGCGGCGCGACCGCTGCGGCTGGTGCGCTGGCCGCGGGGGCAGCGGCAGTGCCCGACGCCGTCCATTCGATCGAGGAGGCCCAGGCTGCGGCACCGACGATCGTCAGCGCGCTCCCCGTGGCGGCACCACCGGCGCGGAAGGCGACGACGCCCGGCACCGTGCGCTCCACCCAGGTCGAGACGCCAGACGCGTCGATGCTCTCTGCGCCGGTGAGGGTCGTGAGCTCGAGCGGGATGTCGCCGCGCACGATGCAGGTGATCGCGAAGCCACCGCCCGGTGCGCCCGCGCTGGCCTGGAAGAGCGCGAACGGTGGCGTGCTGAACAGCCCGGCAGAGGCGAGCACCTCGACAACGGACTGGATGCTGTCGGCAGTCGACACTGCACCCCACAGCGCGGCGATCAGCGCGGCGTCGTCTGGCGTCTGCACCAGCAGCGCCCGAGCGCCAGACACGACGGCGAGCTGGGAACCGGCAGCTGCCGGAGTGTAGGTGAGCATCTGCCGCTAGCTCCTGGGCTTCGTGTCTTCGAAGATGCCGTGCGGCAGCCGCTCGATCGTCTCGTCGTTGTCTGCGTCGATCTCGAGGCCGGTCGTGATCGACTCGACGACGACGACTGTCACGTTGTCACGCCCCCCGGCCGCCAAAGCTGCCTCGACCAGCACCTCGGCGAGGCTCGGCCCGTCGGCGTCGTCGGGGTGCTCGGCGAGGATGCGGGCGATCTGCTCGTCGCCGAGCTCCTTGGTGAGGCCGTCAGAGCACATGAGGAACGACTGGCGGCGGCTGGCGGGAATAAGCCAGACATCCGCGTCCACGTGGTCGCTCGCCCCGATGGCCCGCGTGATGACGTTGCGGTCGGGATGCAGCACGGCCTCCTCGTCGGTGATGACGCCGGCCTCGACGAGCTCCTGCACGGCGGAGTGGTCGACGCTCAGCTGCACGAATGACCGGCCGTCCCACGAGTAGATGCGGGAGTCGCCGAT
>NZ_JBXMIS010000074.1:0-15988 GCF_057073975.1 Conyzicola sp.
GAAGCACGAGGATGCCGTGCATGCCCCCGAGGGCGTCGAGCGCCTCGATCGCGGCAGCGATGCCGGCGGACGAGGCACCCTGCGCCTCAGGAGTGGAGCGGGGTAGCGGGTTCACCGTGTCAGTGTACGGCCGGAGTTCCCCACTCCTGTGGTGCCGGCTTGCGGATGAAGAACGCGAGCGGAATCGCCGCGAGCGAGATCACCGCGCCGTAGATGAACGCGGTGTGGATGCCCGCCGCGGTCGCGTCCACCTCGGAGACCCCAGCGCCCGTCTGGTCGAGCACGATCGCCGACATCACGGTGATGAAGAGCGCGACGCCGGCGGCGCCAGCGAGCTGCTGCACGGTGCCGACGACGGCGCTGCCGTGGGAGTAGAGCTTCGCCGGGATCGCACCGAGGCCCGCCGTGAACAGCGGGGTGAAGATGAGGGCGAGGCCGACGCTGAGGGTCAGGTGGAAGGCGATGATCATCCACAGCGGCGTCGTCTGGCTGAGCAGGGTCATGCCCCACAGCGCTGCGCTGACCACGATCGCTCCGGAGATCACCAGTGCACGCGGGCCGATGCGGTCGTAGATGCGGCCGACGAACGGCGCGAGCAGGCCCATGATGAGGCCGCCGGGCAGGATGAGGAGCCCGGTGGTGATCGGCTCGAGGCCGAGCACGTTCTGCGTGTACAACGGCAGCAGGATGAAGGTGCCGAACAGCGCCATCATGCTGATCGTGAGCATGCCGACCGCGAACGTGAAGGTGCGGGTCTGGAAGGTGCGCAGGTCGAGCAACGCGGAGTCGCTCTTCTGCAGGCGCACCTGGCGCAGCACGAAAAGCGTGATCGCGGCGAGGCCGATGATGAGGGGCAGCCAGCTCTGCATCGCGCCGATGCCCGCGGTGCCGATGTTGCTCAGGCCGAACACGAGCCCGCCGAAGCCGAAGGCCGACAGTGGCACCGAGATGAAGTCGATCGACGTCTTGGTTGGCTCGGTCACGTTCGGCACCCGACGCGAGCCGACGATGAGGGCGGCGATGGCGATGGGCAGCACGAGCAGGAACATGAAGCGCCAGTTGAGGTACTGCAGGATGAGCCCGGAGATGACCGGGCCGAGGGCCGGTGCGACAGAGATGACGATCGAGATGTTGCCCATGACGCGCCCGCGCGACTGCTCTGGAACGAGGGTGAGCACGGTGGTGAACAGCAGCGGGATCATGATCGCGGTGCCGGTTGCCTGAACGACGCGGGCGGCCACGAGCAGCTCGAAGCCGGGAGCGACGGCGGCGAAGAGGGTGCCGGCGCTGAACAGCGTCATCGCGGTGATGAACACCGTGCGGGTGTGCATGCGCTGCAGCAGGAAGCCGGTGATCGGGATGACGACGGCCATCGTGAGCATGAAGGCGGTGGTGAGCCACTGGGCTGCGTCTGCGTCGATGCGCAGCTCGTCCATGAGCTTGGGCACGGCGACGCCCATGATGGTCTCGTTGAGGATGACGACGAAGGTCGAGATCAGCAGCAGCGTGATCACGAGGCGGTTGCGTGCGGCGTGGTCGGGCGCCCCCTCTGCGGTGGTTGTGGTGGTGTCGATGGTCGTTTCAGCCAAGAGGGTTCCCGTCGGTGGAAAGCGGATGGGGTGCAGCGTCGCTGCGAGAAGTCGTGCTGGTGTCAGCGTTTTCCCAGTGTGGAGTATTCCCCCGACATTGGAACAGCCGTATCGCTGAGGGCGTACTCAGCCCTCGATGGCCGCAGCGAGCTGCTCGAGCAGGCCGCGGGTGCCCTCCTCGCGGAGGCCGGGTCGGTCGTTTCCGTCGAAGTACGCGCCGTGCTCAACGAGCACGAGTCGCGTGCCTGTCGATGTCGGAACGAACTCCAGCGACTGCAGGGAGGTCGACAGCTTGTCGTCGCCGAAGTGCATCGTGTAGCTGAACACGATCCGCTCGTCGTCGACGATGTCGTGGTAGACCGCATCGAAGACGCTGTTCTGCCCGTGAAACTCGCCCGCAGAGTACTCCCGGCCTCCTTCGCGAAAGTCGAACTCCCAGATCGTCGGAGGATAGGCGGCATCGCCGAACCACTTCGCCTTCTGCTCCCGTGTCGAGAAGCCGGCGAAAACCGTCGCGGGCGGCACCGCGTATTCGCGCTCGAGGGTGAAGGTGGAGTGCACAATGCTTCGTTCTGTCATCTCTCGTTCTCCTGTTCTTCGGCGAGCATCGCACCGAGCCGATCGAGGCGCTGCTCCCACAGCAGGCGGTGCTTCGACATCCACTGCTCCGCGACGCTGAGGGCCGCGGGCTCGAGCTGGCAGCTGCGCACCCTCCCGGTCTTCGTGGAGCGCACGAGTCCGCTCGCTTCGAGCACGGCGAGGTGCTGCAGCACGGCGGGCATCGACATGTCGAGGGGTTCGGCAAGCTGGCTCACCGAGGCAGAGCCGCGACTGAGGCGCTCGACCATGCTGCGGCGGCTCGGGTCTGCGAGCGCCTGGAACATGGCATCCAGCCTCTCCTGTTGCTTAAGCATGTGCTTAAGTATTCATGGATGACGGCGAGTGTCAAGCGACGGGTCGCGGCGCCTTCCACCGGCCGAGCAGCAGGATCGCGATGGAGAACGACACGGCACCGACGACGGCGAGCGGGAAGTCGAGGAACCACTGCAGCACGGCGAACGCGGGAGCGAAGGTCAGCATGGCGCCGACGACCACGATGCCGACCGGGGGAGTCGGGCCGATCTCGCGCGGCGCCTCGTAGCGCCCGACAAGGAACGAGAGACCGAACAGCGCGGCGAACACGACGACGAAGAAGACCGGGCGCGTCGCCCACCACGCTGCCGTGCCCGGCTCCGGGCTCGCACCCGGAATCAGCAGCGCAACCCCCGAGAGGGCGATGATGAGCGGCAGGTGCCAGAGGTAGATCGTCATGAGCCGCGTGCCGACGAGGAAGACGACCGCGCGGGCCGCGTGGGTCGTCATGAGCCAGGCCAGCCACGGGCGCATCGCCCGGAGGATGCACGCCTGGGCGAGCGCGAGCAGCACGAGCGGCAGCGTGGCCGGGTTGAGGTTCGCCAGCATGTCCCACGAGTACGGACCGAGCAGCACCACCACGAAGAGCACGAGGTAGCACGCGACAGCGATGCCGAAGAGCTGCCATCCGGTGCGGGCGGCGAACCAGCCGTCGGCATACCAGAAGCCGAACTGCTGGGCCAGCAGCCAGACAAAGGCGAGGTTGAGGAGTCCGATCTCGGTGACGCCCGTGGTGAAGCGCAGGGCGTCGACGAGGATGACGGCCGCCAGCAGCACAAGGAGGGTGCGCTTCGGGGCGCGCGCGTGCCATCCGGCCATGAACGGCACGAGGGACTGGCACAGCGTGTACGCGGCGAGGAACCACAGCGGGAAGCCTGCGCCGGAGACGACGGTGTCGAGCAGCTGCGGATCGACACCGATGACGAACCGCGCCACCCCGACGACAACGACATAGAAGAGGAAGAGGGGAAGAGCGGGCTGCGCGAGTCGCAGCACCCGGTTGCGCACGTACTGCGCTGCGCCGCCACCGCGTCGCTGCAGGGACCGCCAGGCGGTGAGCGACGCGAACCCGCCGACCACGAAGAACAGCGGCATGATCTGGCCGACCCAGGTGGCTGCCGCGAACCACGCCTGGTCTTCGAGTGGGCGAGAAACCACCAAGGAGCCGTCACCGGCCACTCCGACGCCGACCATGAGCAGGTGGATGACGACGACGAGAACCACGCAGAACACCCTGGCGATGTCGAGCGTCAGGTCGCGGGCGGAGATGTCGATCGAGGTGGACTCTGCGCGCACGCTGCTGCGTGGCCGCTCGGGGGACTGCGTCATGCCTGCACTCTACGAGACCAGCACTCTCTGAGAAGCAATCAGGTCTGACAAGAATCGGGGGATACCCCGATTGCCGCTGCCGCTCGCTCGCCAGAGACTGGAACTATGAAGCTCACACGCCCCCGCTCCGGAATCGTCATCGCCGGCGTCTGCGCCGCCATTGCCAACCGCTTCGGCTGGTCGGTCGGCCTTGTGCGCCTGCTCACCGTGCTCTCTGTGTTCATTCCCGGCCCGCAGGTCATCATCTACATCGTGCTCTGGGTGCTGATCCCCAAGGAGTCGTGACCTAGCCTTGGACTCGTGAGTACCGCGCGTGAGGAGAGACCGAAGCCCTTCTGGCGCTCTGTCGGCTACCTGCTCTTCTCGCTGGCGTGGGCTCTGGTGCTCGCGGCGACCACTGCCGCGTTCTGGCTCGCCGTCTGGCGGGTGGCGCAGGGTGCGGTGGGCCCGTTCACCGGAACCCCGATCGCCGGCGTCGTCATCCTCGTGATTCTCGGGGCGCCGCTCATCGGGTACCTGTTCTTCCTCTCCCCGCTGCTGACCGCCACGCAGACGGTTCTCGGCGCGCTGCTGCTGCGCGATTCGCTCAGCTCGAAGGATGCCGACCCGCCGGTCGCGGTGAACACCGGCCGCCGCATCCCCATCCTCGCTCCCGTGCGCTCCACCGAGCTGACCCGCCGGCTCGTCGCTATCGGCGACCGCGCGAGGGTGCCCGGCGGCAGGCTGCTCGCGCTCGTCTTCGCTCTTGGTGCGATGTCCATCGCGGTCGTCGTCGTCGTCGGGTGGAGCTAGAACAGCCGCCGTGCTGCGCGAGTGATCGCGCGACGTGCCCCCCTGGCCGGGGCAGTGAAGGCCCAAGAGTGCGAACCGAGGATGCGCGCAAGCTCCGCCTCCGCCCTGTCGCGCTCGAACTCGGCCCGCGCGAACCGTTTGTTGAGCCGGTCGAGCTGAGCAATAGCGCCCCGGTTGACGAGCGTGTCGAGCTGTTCCTGTGCGTCGGCGCGGCGCACGAAGGCGGCCCAGCGGCGCAGCTCCTCCAGCCTCTCCTCCTCGCTCCAGGTGTCGCGTCCGTCGCTGGAGGTAGGGAACTGCAGGGTTGTCATGCGCGAGCTCGTAGCCCCGCGAAAGTCGTCGCTGCGAAAGAACTTGCGCCACTGTTGGTGGTCGGGCCACTGGCCACGGGGAGTCGTCGACCACGGGTCGTCAACCTCGAGGTAGTACTCCCGTGAATGTGCCGTGCCAGTGATGCTGACCAGGTTGTACCGCACCCATTCAGCAGCGTGCCAGGCGACGGTGTCGTCATCGGAGAGGTCGGCCGGGTAGTGCCCGACCGTGCCCTCCGGCATCATCCAGCCGTTGAGGGACTGCACGAAGTTGTGGTTCTCGAGCAGTTCGAGCAGGTCAGCGACATGGTCACGCAAGAGGAGATCGTCATCGCACAGGTAGAACACGGCGTCACTGCCGGCCTGCTCGATCGCGGTGTGGCGATAGCTCTCGCCATGGTTGTCGCCCTTGGGGTTGTCGAAGAACCGTACCCGCGGATCTGCCTCTAGCTGCCGTGCCATCATGCGAACGTCGTGGGTCACGCCGTCGCCGATGATGAGGACCTCGATGTCGTCGATGGTCTGCGCGAGCGCGCTCTCGACAGCGAGGCCAAGCGACTCTGCGCGGTTGTGGCTGGGAATCAGGATGGACGCTCGCGGAGTCACGTCGGCGACCCCTCGTATGGCAGCTCCGCCAGCACAAGGGCGGTGGAGTGCTCGTCGGCCAGCCGGTACCAGATGAACTCGCCCTTCTCGAGAAGCACGGCATCGCCCGGCGTCGTCAGGTCGACCCCGTCTCCGAGGGTGGTGGCGTCTCGTCCGACGCGCACCGTCGCCGCGCCTGCCGTCAGCACGAGCAGCTGGGCGCACGGCACGACGTGCTCGCCTCGCACCGCGCCTCCCGTCGGGCCCGTCACGGAGAAGGCCCGTCGCACCGTGAAGGGCACGCTGGAGAACTCGACGGCCATGAGTGACCCGCGATCATCGATAGCCAGCGGCATGCTCAGCAGCTCAGGTTGCCTCATCGCCCCACTCCTCCAGTGTTGCCACGATCCGCGACACCTCCTGATCGGCTAGTTCAGGGTATGACGGCAGCGACAGGATGCGGTCGCACAGTCTCGCTGCCACGGGTGCCATTCCCGCTCGCTCGACCCGCAGTCCCGGCATCTCGTCGAGCAGGAACGGGTAGTGCACCGACCATTGAATCTGTCGCTCGTCGAGAACACGTTGCAGCGAGGGGCGCTCCGCGGTGATGACGACGGCGTGGTGGGCGACCGTGGTCGCCGGGTCGCCGAAGTAGCGGGCCCCGGCAGGCACAGCCGCCGCGTAACGCTGGGCTATTTCCCGTCGGAGCGCGTTGCGCTCGTCAAGGAATGGCAGTCGCGCACTCAGCACCGCGGCCTGCAGCGTGTCGAGGCGGGAGTTGCGGCCTCCGGCCAGTTCGACCCTGAAGCGGTCGCCCCATCCGTATTCCCGTAGTCGACGTGCTCGCGCGGCAGCTGCTGGATCGGCGAAGTGCACTGCACCAGCGTCGCCGATCGCCCCGAGGTTCTTCGTCGGATAGAAGCTGAACGTCGCCGCCTCGCCGCGCAGGCCGACGTGAGCGCCGTCACGGCGCGCGCCAGCCGCCTGGGCGCAGTCCTCGACGAGCATGATTCCTGCTCTGCGACGCCAGGCATCGAGTTCTGAGATATCGGGTGCCTCGCCATGCAGGTGCGTGACGACGATCGCGGTAACGCCACTGCGCATGGCAGCCTGCGCGCTGGTCGCGGACGGCAGCATGGCCACCTCGTCGACGTCGACGCTGACCGGCACCAGCCCCGTCATCCTGCATGCCGTAGCGGCGTATCCGCCCTCGTTCGCCGCGACCAGAACCCCAGAGCCCGGCGGCAGATCGAGGGCGGCAAGGGCGATCGCGATGGCGTCGGTGCCGTTGGCCGTGCCGACTACTTCTGTGCCACCGAGGTAGTCGGCGAACTCCCGCTCGAAGCGCTCGACCACAGGGCCAAGGACCCACCGGTCTCCGTCGACGACTGAGGACACGGCTGCGCGAACCGCGGCCCTCTCCTCGTCTGTCATGCGGCTGGGGGCAGCCGCGGGGATCAGGCTCACGAGCGCCCGAGCACGTCGGCGCCGTACTGCGCGGGGGTCATCGCGACTCGTCCGCTGATGTCGAGCATGCGGTGAACCCGCTCGAGAAGAGACACATTCGACGCGAGTGTGGTGTGGGCGCGGTCGAGGTAGATGCCGTCTTCGAGGCCGACGCGCACCCCGCCGCCCGCGGCGATGGCGATCGACTGGGCGGTCTGCTGATAGTCGCCGATGCCAGCGCCCGACCACGTCGTCTGCTCTGGCACACGGTCGATTGCGAGGCCGATCTCGGCCGGCGTCGCCTGCATGCCGGCGATGTTGCCGAAGAAGAGGTTGGCAGCGACAGGGCCCACCAGCAGCCCCTCCTTACGCAGCACCGTCGCGACGTTCAGCATGCCGAGATCGAATACCTCGAGCTCAGGCGTGATGCCGCGATCACGCATGATGCGAGCGAGCCCGCGCACGACCTCGGGAGAGTTGACAGAGGCACCGCTCATGAAGTTGAGGGATGAGAGTGTGAGGGATGCCATGTCGGGCTTGAGGTCCCCATCGAGTGCGAGTACGTCGGCGCGCTTCTCGAGCTCTGACCAGGTGCGACCGCTCGTGCTCACGTTGATGACGACGTCGGGTGCAGCCTCGCGCACTCGCCCGATGATCTCGGCGTAGATCTCTCGCGACCAGGCGGGCTCGCCGTCTGCGTCGCGGGCGTGCAGGTGCACGCTGGAGATTCCGATGGCAGCGCATGCGGCGACATCGCGCGCGATCTCAGAGGGCGTGAGGGGAACATGCGGCGTCATGGCCCGCGTCGGCACCATTCCCGTCGGCGCGAGAACGATCGGCACAGCAGCAGAGAGGCGGCTCAGCAGTGTGGACATGACGTGGAGATTCCTGATGGTTCGAGCACACGGATGACGCGAGCAGGGTTGCCGACGACGACGTGCCAGTCGGGCACCGACCTCGTCACGACGGCCCCGGCCCCGACGACCGCTCCGACGCCAATAGTGAGTTCTGGGAGGATGACCGCGCCGGTTCCGATGGCGGCGGTGGCAGCCACGACGACGCCACCCGCGAGCGTTGCCCCCGGCGCGAGCGAGGCGGCGAAGCCGATGCTGTTGTCGTGGCCGACAGACGCCGACCTGTTGATGTTGGCATGGCATCCGATCGTCGTGTTGGATGCGATGACAGCAGCGGCGTTGACATAGGCGCCATGCTGGATCTGGCTCGTCGAGGCGACGACGGCCGTTGGGTCGGCAAGGCTGACCGGGGTGGCCAAACCAGCGGCAGCGAGTGACCGGGCCACGGTAGCCCGCGCAACTGCGGAGGACAGTCCAAGCACGAACGGCAGGGCACGGTCGACGGTGTCGTCGAGCGGCGCGAGGGACGGCAGTCGCCTGTCGGCACCCCCGTGGTTGTCGATGCACGCGATACTCAAGCCGGCCCGTCTGGCGCTCTCGACCACCTCCCACGCATAGGGGGTCGCCACGCCGATGACGAGTAACTCGGGGGAAAGCACCCGCCAATCGTAGTGGCGGAGACAAAGCCAGGGCGCGGGGGTTTTGCATCATTTTTAGACCAGTGTCGATTTCTCCTTTCGCGGTTCGTCGTTGGTGCATAGCGTGACTCACAAGGAGGAAACATGGAGTACCTGATGTTCGTCGTGGTCGACCCGACGGGAGAGCAGAGCGACGAGAGCCCAGAGGCATGGGTGAACGAGATGGATGCGGCTGGCATCCGCCTGCACGGCGACCGGCTGCAGGCGATCGAGGATGCGACGACGGTGCGCGTGCGGGGCGGCGAGGTCATCGTCAGCGACGGCCCGTTCACCGACTCGAAGGAGTGGATCGCGGGCTACGACCTGCTGGAGTGCGACAGCCTCGAGCAGGCCGTGGAGGTTGCGTCGAAGCACCCCATGGCCCGCGCAGGAGCCATCGAGGTTCGCGCGGCGTGGCCGATCGACCTCGCTAGCTTTCCGGAGGCCGCCAAGTGAAGTACTTCATGTTCGTCGTTGAGGACCCGACGGCAGAGCCCTACGTCGCGGCAGAGGACACCATCGGCGACTGGGTCGAGGAGATGACCGCTCGCGGCATCAACCAGAAGGGCGACCGGCTGCGTCCGGCGAGCGAGGCGAAGACCGTGCGCATCCGCTCTGGCGAGACACTCGTGACCGACGGGCCGTTCACCGAGTCGCGCGAGGTGATCGCCGGCTACGACATCCTCGAGTGCGCCGACCTCGACGAGGCCATCGAGGTCGCGTCGAAGCATCCGATGGCGCGGTTCGGGCGCATCGAGCTGCGGCCCTTCTGGGATTGGACCGCCTGATCTCCGAGGTCGATGACGCAGTCGCCGGTGCATACCGAGACGAGTGGGCGCGCGTGGTGTCCACCCTCATCCGTATCACCGGCGACTGGTCGCTCGCCGAGGACTGCACAGCAGAGGCGTTCGCGACGGCGCTAGAGCGATGGGGCGCCGACGGCGTGCCGCGCAACCCCGGCGCGTGGCTGACAACGGTTGCGAAGAACCGCGCGCTCGACCGGCTTCGGCGTGCCGCGAACGAGGCGAGAAAACTGAGGGAGGTGGCGATCATGAGCGAACTGGAGCAACCAGTGGATGACGAGGACGTCACCGACGACCGCCTCCGCCTCGTATTCACGTGCTGCCACCCCGCCCTCCCGCTCGAGGCGCGCGTGGCCCTCACGCTGCGCACCGTCGCCGGGCTCACGACGCCGGAGATCGCGCACGCCTTCCTCGTGCCGGAGGCGACGATGGCGCAGCGCATCGTGCGGGCCAAGCGCAAGATCACCAACGCGGGCATCCCGTACCGGGTACCTCCTGCCCACCTGCTCCCCGAACGGCTCGGAGGCGTTCTCGCGGTGCTCTACCTGCTCTTCAACGAGGGCTACTCCGCCTCGAGCGGGGCGGTGCTCGTGCGCACCGACCTCGCCGCCGAGGCGATCCGCCTCACCCGGGCCGTCGTCGGTCTCATGCCCGACGAGCCGGAGGCCCGCGGACTGCTCGCGCTCATGCTGCTGCAGCACTCGCGCCGCGACGCCCGCCTCGACGCCGCCGGCGAGCTCGTGACCCTCGACGAGCAGGACCGCACGCGCTGGGACCACGCGGCCATCGAGGAGGGGCTCTCGCTGCTCGACGCACGAGGCGGCGCGTACCAGCTGCAGGCGGCCCTCGCCGCGGTGCACGCGAGCGCCTTCGACGCGGCGGCGACCGACTGGGCGGCGGCCGTCGCCATCTACGACCGGCTCGTGGCGCTGTCGCCGACGCCCGTGATCGCGCTCAACCGGGCCATCGCCATCGGTATGGCGCGTGGTTTCGAGGCGGGCCTCGCCGAGATCGACCGGGTGGCGGCATCCACGGCTCTCGATGGCTACTACCTCGTGCCAGCGGCTCGCGCCGACTTCCTGCGGCGCCTCGGTCGCAACACCGAGGCGGCCGAGCAGTACCGCCGCGCGCTCGAGACGGTGCCGACGGATCCAGAGCAGCGGTTCCTTGTGCGACGGCTGCAACAGGTAGAGGGTGGATAGATGTTCAGTGCAGACAAGGCGTTCAGCGGCTTCTCGGTCGACGACATCGAGGCGGCCAAGAAGTTCTACGGCGAGACCCTCGGTCTCCAGGTCGACGTCAACCCCATGGGGTTCATCGACATCACCCTTCCCACCGGTGCGCGGGTGCTGGCCTACGGCAAGCCGAATCACACGCCGGCGAGCTTCACCATCCTCAACTTTCCCGTCGACGACGTCGAGGCTGCGGTCGACGACCTCAACGCGCGCGGCGTGGTGACGAAGATCTACCGCGACCCGGATTTCGGCACGGATGAAAAGGGCATCTCGCGCGGACAGGGGCCAGACATCGCCTGGTTCACCGATCCGGCCGGAAACGTGCTCTCGGTGCTGAAAGCCGACTAGTCGTCTGGCACGGTCATGAGCCAGAACCCGGCACCGAGCGTGTCTCTGACGCGCACGACGCGGCCGTAGGGGGTGTCCTCCGGCTCGTCGATGACGGTGCCGCCGAGGGTCGTGACGAGTTCTGCACTCGCGTCGACGTCGGCCACAGAGAAGTAGTGCTCCCAGTGCGATGACTCCCGGCCGAGCGTCGAGGCGGCGTCGAAGATGCCGGCGTAGGCCGGCTCGCCGACCGTCGACATGCGGAAGGAGTCGTCGTCACTGAGCACGTCGAGGCTCCAGCCGAAGACCGTCTCGTAGAAGGGCACGGCTCGGTCGAACGCGTCGGTGTGCAGCTCGTGCCAGACGGGCCCGCCCACCTCGTCGATGTGCTCGAAGCCCGGGAGGTTTCCCTGCTGCAGCGCGCCGATCTCGGCTCCCGACGGGTCGGTCATGAGCGCGGCCCGGCCGAGGTCGCCGAGGTGCGGGGCTCGGTAGGACTGGCCGCCGGCCTCCTCTGCGCGCGCGGATGCGGCATCCACGTCGTCGACCCGAAGGTAGAGGCGCCAGTAGCTGCCGCCAGAGGCGAGGCCAGCCACTCTCTTCGTGGCGAGGGTGAAGCCCGCGTCGTCGGCCTTCCAGCTGAACAGCCCGCCATAGAAGGCCGCCGACGCAGCGTGGTCGTGACTCACGAGCTCTGCCCAGACCGGGGCTCCCTGTAGTGCGTCGCGGTGGTTCGCCATTGCTCCTCCTTGCGCTCACGTCGAGGCTAGCCCCGCAACGCGTCGATCGCTATCAGCGCGCTGCGCCGAAGAAGGAGGCCAGCTCCGCAGGCAGACGGTGCGGGTGGGCTGGTGTGGATGCGGGAGTCGCCAAGCAGCGAATGCGCTGGTTCGTGCGTAGTCCTGCTGCGTTCGAGAAACGATCATCTGCCGATCGCCCGGCGTCTGACCCGCGAGCCCCCGGGTTAGGGTTGATCAATGAGCAAGGCGCGTGCAACAGTCGAAATGGTGGCTGGTACAAGCCTTTCGTGGACGTGGGAGGTGCTCACCCCCATCGATCCGGCGCGGTTCTACCCGAGGTTCGGCATCATCCCGGCTACTGTCGCGGTGCGCGACCAGAGCGGCCCGTGGAACACCGTTGGTCAGACTCGCACCCTCATGCTTGGCGACCGCGGTCACGTCGTCGAGACGATCACCGACGTCGTCGAGCCGACGTTCTTCGCCTACGAGCTCACCGACTTTCAGAAGGCCTTCAAGGTTCTTGTCGACCACGCCCGCGCCGAGTGGACGTTCACTGCGGTCGACGGCGGCACCCTCGTCTCGTGGAGCTACGAGTTCTTCCCGCGCAAGCGCTGGGGGTGGCTGCTGCGCATCATCGTCGCCCGCGCCTGGGAGCCGTACATGCGATCCGTGCTGCCAGAGATCGTGCACGAGGCAGAGCGGCTCGCCTAGGCAGTCTTCATCACGCCAGCCGTGAAGGCCGCGACTCGCTCGGTGAGACCGGCGATGCGCTTCTCTAGCACCTCGGCGGGGTCTGGTTGCATCGGGTGCGCCGCGGGCAGGATGCGGATCATGATGGAGCAGGCAAGGTCGTCGCAGATGTAGGTGCCGACCGAGTTGCCGTTGCGACCCGACTCGCCCGCCCGCGCGGCAGAGAACAGGGTGACCTGGCCGGAGGGCTGCGGCGTGCGGCACAGCACGCACATCGCAGAGATACCCGGCCGCAGTGACGGCTCGCTCGCGCGAAGCACGATGCCGACGGGGGTCTCGTCGACCCAGTGCACGAGGTAGCCGCGCAGGGGAGCCCCCGGATCGCGCCAGCCGAGGTACTCCCGGCTATCCCAGATGACCTCGTGCAGGCCGGGCATCGGAATCCGGTCGACCTCGCCCTTGGTGGCGTTGACGAACGAACGACGGATGTCGGCGTCGGTGAGCAGCTTCATCGCGTTAATCCTATGGCTGGCGGCAATCGCCTAGCCCGGAGTCACGTCGGTCTGGTCGAGGATGTCGTCGTAGTCGCGGTGCTTGGTCACGAACGCGGCGACCATGGGGCAGTGCGCGACGATGCGGAGCCCCGCTGCGCGCGTGTCGTCGAGCGCCCAGCGGATGAGCTGGCTGGCGAGCCCGTGACCCTGAAAAGCGGGGTCGACCTCGGTGTGCAGGAAGTCGCGCTGGCCGCCCGACTCTCGGTAGGTGGAGAGGCCGACGGGCTCGCCGTCGACGGAGATGACATAGCGGTGGCGGTCGGGAGCGTGGGCGATGGTGACGTTCTCCATCCATCCATCGTGCCCTACTCATTCACATATCGCCGGGGGTACGGCGTTGTGCACATTGCCACGGAATTGCCACGACTCTCTCAGAAAGATCGCGCAGGGTGGGTGTTGCTGTGTTGGCCACCGCTACGCATGCCCCCCGATGAAGTGCAGCACGACCGCACGTCAGCGCGCCGCGAGCGCGAGACCCGACGGAGTACCCACCTTGCATCCCAGTTCTTCCACCGTGAGTTCGCGCGTTCCGAAGCGTGCGACCCACGGGCACAGCTTCCTGCGCCTGCGCAAGTCTCAGCTCACCTTCGGGGCCATCACCTTCACTGCCGCGATGGCGTGCATTCCCACTCTTCCGGCCTCGGCAGAGATCGTGCAGGCCGAGGTCACCGTCGTTCGCCTGCAATCGTTCGTCACGCCCGTCTCTGTCGCTGCGATTCCCGAGGTCAGCCGCGCCAACTACACCGTGTCCGTGTTCTCTGTTGTTCAGGCCCCTGCGCCGGCGGGAACAGGCATTCTCAGCGCTTTCGGCAATCGTGGCGCCTCGTGCGAGGGCTGCTCGAGCTTCCACTCCGGCGCCGACTTCGCGCTGCCCGCCGGGTCTCCCGTGCTCGCCATAGCCGACGGCGTCGTGTCTGAGGTTGGACCAGACGGGTCCCTTGGCACGTTCGTGAAGATCGAGCACGTCATCGACGGTCAGACCGTCACGAGCACCTACGCCCACATGGTCTCTGGCTCGATGCCCTTCTCGATCGGCGACGTCGTCTCTCGCGGAACGCAGCTTGGCCTGGTCGGGATGACCGGGGCTGCGACTGCACCCCACCTGCACTTCGAGATCCGCCTCGGCGGCCCCTTCGGCACGGCGGTCAACCCGTTGCCGTGGCTCAAGGCGCACATCAACGCGTAGCTGGGCGCGCTAGTACCTGCGCACGAGGTCGACGGCCAGATCCCACGACATGGTCTGCCCGATCTCGACAGCGTGGCCGAGGTTGTCGCCGGCGAGAGCGACGAAGACATTGCCGACCCGGTGGACGTACCCGAGCGTGTCTGTCTCGGAGAGCACGCAGTACAGATCGTCGTCAACCAGAGCGATGTCTGGCCGCTTGCTTGGGGAAATCAGCACCATCGTCACTCCTCAGTCATGGTCGGGCCCACACGGTTTGCCCCTCAATCGGGGGTAGACCCATTCAACGCCCTGGAAGAGCAGACGCCAAGGGATTGACTAAGTTCTCAAAGCTGTTACGCAGTGTGGCGCGCGGTGACGCTGAGGGTGCTCAGACCATCGACTTCGGTGGATTGGTCGCGCCGTTCGGCTCAGCAGTGAACTGCAGGCCCGTCGTGCTGTTGGCAGAGAGCGTGAGAGCCTCGAGCCATTCCCGGTTGATGGTGACCGGCTTGCTGCCGGAGTAGCGGAAGTAGAGGGGAATCGAATTGCTCAGCCAGATGCTGCTGCGGCCGTCGCCGACGCTCGCATCGTCTTTCCAGGAGAAGAAGAAGCCCTCGCCGCGACGCAGCTTGGCGCCGATCACCAACTGCAGGTGGGCCATGGCGCGGTCGTCGAACACGACCTCGGTTCCCGAGTCCCCGTAGAGGATCTTGCCCATGGGCGTGCTCCTGGCCTTTCTCTTGCTCGTGACCGGCCGGTGCATCCACGCCGATTCATGTCCTACTGCATCAAGTCAAACACGAGAGCGCCCTGGCGTGAAACGGCCGTCAGAAGAGGGCGAGCGCGTCGGTCGGCGGCAGCTCTTCTGCCAACAGGGATCCGACCGGTCTTCTCTCGCCGTTGGCGTCTCTCATGCGCCCGAGCGCTGTGCTGCGCACGCCACCCGTCGTCGCATCCTCCTGGCCGCGACGCAGTCCGTGCTTGGCGATGAGCGGCTTGATGCGGGCTGCGAGCCAGGTGCGGTAGTCCTTCGGGGCGTAGGAGTTCGTGCCGTAGTACATGTAGCGGTACTTCTCCTCGAGCTCCGGGTGCTCGCGTGCCAGCCACTGCATGAACCACTGCTTCGTGCCGGGGCGCAGGTGCAGGGCGGTGTAGAGCACGCTGCTGGCACCCGACGCCTTGATCTGGGCGAGGGCGGCATCCAGGTGCGCGATGCTGTCGGTGAGGTGCGGCAGTACGGGCATCATGAACACGGAGCAGTGCAAGCCGGCCTCGCGCACCGCGCGAACAGTGGCGAGCCGAGCGGCCGTCGATGGTGTGCCTGGCTCGATGGCCTGCTGCAGGTCATCGTCGAACACGGCGATCGACATCGCGAGGTCGACGGGAACCTGCTCGTTCGCCTCGGCGAGCAGCGGAAGGTCGCGGCGCAGCAGCGTTCCCTTGGTGAGGATGGAGAACGGCGTGCCGGTGCTCGCAAGAGCCGCGATGATGCCGGGCATCAACCGGTAGCGCCCCTCTGCGCGCTGGTATGGGTCGGTGTTGGTGCCGAGGGCGACGGCGGGAACCTGGCCGCGCTTCTTCACGAGCTCTTTCGCGAGCACCTCGGCGGCGTTCAGCTTGACGATGATCTCGTTGTCGAAGTCGGCACCCGCATCGAGGTCGAGGTAGGTGTGCGTGTTGCGCGCGAAGCAGTAGACGCAGGCGTGACTGCAGCCGCGGTAGGGGTTGACCGTCCAGGTGAACGGCATGGCGCTCGCGCCGGGCACGTGGTTGAGCGCCGACTTCGCTAGCACCTCGTGAAAGGTGATGCCAGCGAACTCGGGCGTCTGCACGCTGCGCACGACATTGCTCAGCCGAACGAGCGCATTGCCCGACTCTGAGCTGAGTGACTGGCCTTCCCATCGCATGAGACCAGTCGAACATACGTTCGAAGGTTCTGCAAGGGCGGGTCTGGGGGGGGGGGGGGGGGGGGGGGGGGG
>NZ_JBXMIS010000075.1:0-12555 GCF_057073975.1 Conyzicola sp.
AGGCGTCGCGGCCCTGGTCGAGCACGTAGCCGCGGTCGCAGATCTGCAGGCAACGGCGAGCGTTCTGCTCGACCATGATGGTCGTGACGCCCGCCTTGTTGATCTCCGAGACGCGGATGAACGCCTCGTCCTGGCGCACCGGCGAGAGCCCGGCGGATGGCTCGTCGAGGAGCAGCACCTGCGGGTCCATCATGAGAGCGCGCGACATCGCGACCATCTGACGCTCTCCGCCCGAGAGCGAGCCTGCGCGCTGCTTGAGGCGCTTGCCGAGCTCCGCGAAGATGCCGGTGACGAACTCGAGGCGCTCCTCGTAGATCTTGGGGTTCTGGTAGAGCCCCATCTGCAGGTTCTCCTCGATCGAGAGCGAGGGGAACACGTTGTTGGTCTGCGGCACGAACCCGACGCCCTTGCCGACGAGCTTGTCGGCGGCGAGACCGGTGATGTCCTCGCCGTTCAGCGAGATGCTTCCGCCGCGAATCTTGACCTGCCCGAAGATCGCCTTGAGCAGCGTCGACTTGCCGGCGCCGTTGGGGCCGATGATGCCGATGAGCTCGCCCTTGGCGGCCGTGAGGGAGCACTCGTTGAGGATGTTGACGCCGGGCAGGTAGCCCGCCGTCAGCTTGTCGACCTTGACGACGAGGTCGGTGGCGGTCTGTGCAGCAGTGTCGCTCACTTCGAGCTCTCCTTCTTGGCGCGCTTCGGAGCCTTGGTCGGCTCTGGCTCGACCTCGTCGGCCTCGGCAAGGCCTTCGGCGGTGATCTCGTCGGCCGTGATGCCGACCGTGGCGTTCGGGTCGATGTGGCGGCCCGTCACAACGCCGAGGTCGGTGTCGATGTGGGCGCCGAGGTAGGCGTCGATGACCGCCGGGTCCTTCATGACGATGTCGGGTGGCCCCTCAGAGACGACGCGTCCCTCTGCCATGACGACGACCCAGTCGGCGATGTGGCTGACCATCTGCATGTCGTGCTCGACGAAGAGCACGGTCATGCCCTCCTTCTTGAGGTCGAGGATGTGGTCGAGCAGCGACTGCGTGAGGGCGGGGTTGACGCCTGCCATCGGCTCGTCGAGCATGACGAGCTTCGGCTCGCTCATGAGCGCGCGGGCCATCTCGAGCAGCTTGCGCTGGCCACCGGAGAGGCTGGCGGCGTAGTCGCTTGCCTTGGTGTCGAGCTTGAACTTCTCGAGCAGCACCATGGCGCGCTCCTCGATCTCCTGGTCCTGCTTGCGCCAGATGAACGGGAAGAGGCTGCGGAAGAGTCCTTCGCCGGCCTGGCCCTTCGCCCCGAGCTTCATATTGTCGAGCACGGTGAGAAGGCCGAGGGCCTTGGTCAGCTGGAAGGTGCGAACCTGCCCGAGCCGGGCGACCTTGAACGCGGGAACGCCGGACAGCGACGTGCCGTCGAAGGTCCACGAACCCGTGTTCGGCTTGTCGAAGCCCGTCAGCAGGTTGAACAGCGTGGTCTTGCCCGCGCCGTTCGGTCCGATAAGGGCGGTGATCGCGTTGCGGGGGATCTCGAGGTGGTCGACGTTGACGGCTGCGAGTCCGCCGAAGGTGCGGGTCACGTTGTCGGCGACGATGATCGGGTCGACCTTGGCCACACCTGGCTTGATCTCGCCGGTGTGGAGCCCGGTCGACTTGACCGGGGCGCCCGACGTTGGCTTGGCGCTACTTGACAAAGGTCAGCTCCTTCTTGTTTCCGAAGATGCCCTGGGGCCGGAAGATGACGATGAGCATGAGGGCGACTCCGACGAGGATGTACCGCAGCGACGCCGACTGCACGAGCGTCATGCCGGGCAGCAGGCCGTTGTTGATGAGCGCCGGCAGCACGTTGGAGAGGAACGCCTGGATGACCCAGAAGATCACCGAGCCGATGATCGGCCCGAAGATCGTGGCAGCACCACCGAGCAGCAGGATCGTGTAGAGGAAGAACGTGAGGCTCGTCACGTAGACACCCGGGGTCACCGCCGACGGCAGCGCGAGCACGACACCGCCGAGCGCGCCGAAGATGCCGCCGATGATGAGGGACTGCATCTTGTAGGCGAAGACGTTCTTGCCGAGGGCGCGCACGGCATCCTCGTCCTCACGGATTCCCTTGAGCACGCGGCCCCACGGGCTGCGCATGAGCAGGAACACGATGAGCGCCGCGAGCGCGACGAGGATGATGCCGAAGACGCGCACCCAGAGCTGGTTCGCCGTCCATACCCACGGCCCGAAGCCCGCACTGCCCTCATAGGTGAAGGGGTTCGCCGCCCGGAATCCCGCGTGGTAGTTGCCGAGGCCGTCAGCCGAGTTGGTGTACTCGTCGAACACCTGCGTTGTGAATAGCAGGCGCACGATCTCTGCCGCCGCGATCGTGACGATGGCAAGGTAGTCGGCGCGAAGGCGGAGCGTCGGGATTCCGAGCACCACCGCGAAGGCGACGGCGGCGAGGATGCCGACGAGGATTCCGACCCACCACGGCAGCCCGAAGCTCAGGATCGAGATCGCGTAGCCGTATGCACCGAGTGCCATGAAGGCCGCCTGGCCGAAGTTGAGCAGGCCGGTGAAGCCGAAGTGCACAGAGAGGCCGATGGCCGCGAGCGCGTAGGCGATGGTCTCCGGCGCGAAGAGGAACGCGGCCGTGTTGTTGAGTATCTGTCCCCAGTCCATGCTGCTGGCCCTAACCTATTCTCTCTTTGCGCCCGAGGATGCCCTGAGGCCTCACGAGCAGGACGAGGATGAGCACGACGAGCGCGCCAACGTACTTGAGGTCTGACGGAATGAAGAGCGTCGAGATCTCCACCAGCAGGCCGACGACGAGCGAACCGACGAGAGCGCCGAGAGCGGTGCCGAGACCACCGAGCGTGACAGCCGCGAAGATGAGCAGCAGGATGCCCGCGCCCATGTCCCACTTGATGCCGGGCCGGAAGTACGCCCACAGGATGCCGGAGAGGCCAGCGAGGGCCGCCGACAGGATCCAGACGATGCGGATGACGCGGTCGACGTCGATGCCGCTCGCCGCTGCGAGTGACGGGTTGTCGGAGATCGCGCGAGTCGCCTTGCCGATGCGGGTGCGCAGCAGCCAGAACGCGACCGCGAGCAGCACCACGATGCTGATCGCCATGCTCACGAGGTCGATAACCGAGAGGGAGATCGGGCCGAGGAAGTCGACACTGGCACCGCCCGCGCCCGGCAGCTGCTGGGTGTCGCCGCCGAAGAAGTACTGGAAGATGTAGCGCAGCGCGAGCGAGAGGCCGATGCTCACGATCATGACCTGAACGAGGCCGACGCCCTTCTTGCGAAGCGGCTTCCAGATGACGAAGTCGAGGGTGAAGCCGAAGACGGCGCTGAGGGCGACGGCGATGGGGATGCCGATCCAGATCGGCCAGCCGAGATAGGCGGTGCCGCTGAAAACGAGCCCCATGAGCGCGCCGAAGGTGACCATCTCGGAGTGAGCGAAGTTCGACAGCCCCGTGGTGCCGAAGACGAGCGAGACGCCGATCGCGGCGAGGGCGAGCATGAGGCCGAAGTTGAGGCCGTTGGCTATGCGCTCACCGAGCTGGTCCCAGACGCTGGTGACCTCCCGTACTCCCTCACCGAGGAAGAAGTTGACGGACTTGTTCTTGGTGAGGCCGAACTCCGCCTTCTTCGAGGCGCCGCTGGCATCCTCGTCGGTGACGATCACGCCCTTCGGAAGGGTCGACTCGTCGATGGTGATCGTGTACTCGGCCTTCTCAGGCACGCCGATCTTCCACTTGCCCTCGGCGTCAGTCTCGACCTCTGCCTGGTAGCCGTTGCCATCGACCTTGATGAGTACGTCTTCGAGCGGCTCGCTGTTGTACTTCACGTTGCCGCTGAAGATGTAGTCGTACTCGTCGGTGCCGATCTCGTCGGCGCTGGCCGGTGTGGCCGTGCCGGTGATGGCCATGAGCGCCAGTACTGCGCCGAACAACGCGACGATCGCACGCTTTCTGCGCTGGTTAGTCCTTCGAGCGACTTCCACGGAACCTCCAGTTGAACCGGTAAAAAACCGGGAACCTCGCGCATGCTGGCGCAGCGTCGACATTGACCCTACTTTCGATTTGTGTCACCTGTGTTTCGGGCGGTGCCACTAATCCAGTGCTGGCTATTATGCGCGTGGAATAGGTGGCGGCATAACCGGTTAATATTGGATACCGGTATTCAGCGCGGCATCCCGGGTCTAATTACTTGCAGAAGGCTCTACCCAAGGGGACTCATGGACCAGCCCGACCCGTTCGGCTTCATCGGCCTGACCTACGACGACGTCATGCTCCTGCCGGGGCACACCGACGTCATTCCGAGTGAGGCAGACACGACCTCACGGCTGACCCGCAACATCTCGGTCTCGGCTCCTCTCCTCTCCGCTGCCATGGACTCGGTGACCGAGTCGCGCATGGCGATCGCGATGGCCCGCAACGGCGGTCTCGGCATCCTGCACCGCAACCTGTCGATCGACGACCAGGCCGCACACGTCGACAAGGTCAAGCGCAGCGAGTCCGGCATGATCACGAACCCGGTGACGACCACGCCCGACGCGACCGTCGCAGAGGTCGACGCGCTCTGCGGGCAGTTCCGGGTGTCGGGCCTTCCCGTCGTCGAGGACGACGGCCGGCTCGTCGGAATCATCACCAACCGCGACATGCGCTTCGTCTCCCCGTTCGAGAAGGCGACGACGCTCGTGCGCGACGTCATGACGGTCTCACCGCTCATCACCGCCCCGGAGGGCATTGACCCCGATAGCGCCGTCGCGATCTTCGCGCAGCACAAGATCGAGAAGCTCCCGCTCGTCGACGCCGAGGGCCGCCTGCGCGGTCTCATCACCGTCAAGGACTTCGAGAAGGCCGATAAGTACCCGAATGCGACGAAGGATGGCGAGGGCCGCCTTCGCGTCGGCGCGGCTATCGGCTTCTTCGGTGACGCCTGGGAACGCGCCGTGGCCCTCAACGAGGCCGGAGTGGATGTCATCGTCGTCGACACCGCCAACGGCGACTCCGCAGGTGTGCTCGACATCATCCGCCGCCTCAAGGCCGACAAGGCATTCAGCCACGTCGACATCATCGGCGGCAACGTCGCCACCCGCTCCGGAGCCCAGTCGCTCGCCGAGGCGGGAGCGGATGCCATCAAGGTCGGCGTCGGCCCCGGCTCGATCTGCACGACCCGCGTCGTCGCCGGTGTGGGCGTTCCACAGGTGACCGCGGTCTACGAGGCCTCGCTCGCCGCGCGCGAGTTCGGCGTGCCCGTCATCGCCGACGGCGGCCTGCAGTACTCGGGCGATATCGCGAAGGCACTCGTCGCGGGCGCGGAGACCGTCATGCTCGGCTCCCTGCTCGCCGGCACCGACGAGAGCCCGGGCGACCTCGTGTTCGTCAACGGCAAGCAGTTCAAGAACTACCGCGGCATGGGCTCGCTCGGCGCGCTGCAGACCCGCGGCAAGAAGACCTCGTACTCGCGCGACCGCTACTTCCAGGCCGACGTTCCCTCTGACGAGCAGCTGATCGCGGAAGGCATCGAGGGCCAGGTTCCATACAAGGGCGCCGTGTCATCCGTGGTCTACCAGTTGCTCGGCGGGCTTCGCCAGTCGATGTTCTACACCGGCGCGCGCACCATCGACGAGCTGCGCCAGAAGGGCAAGTTCGTGCGCATCACGGCTGCCGGGCTGAAGGAGTCGCACCCCCACGACATCCAGATGGTCGTGGAGGCGCCCAACTACCGTCGCTAGCCCTCCGTGCCCATAGCTCCAGCTAGGGGCTCGGCGCCCCAGTTGCAGCGTGCGGGTTGAGACTCCTTCTGGGTCCCCCACACTCGGCACCTGGAGTGGTTCGTCCACGGTTGCCGATGGGGAGCCTTGTGCGACAGACGAGGTCGTCATCCTCGGTGAATGGATTTCACCGCGTTAGCCCGTGACAGCATCATCTACTCGTCGGAATTGGCACGGCTCGGAGGCAATCCGAGCGAGCTGCGCACGTTGCTCAAGCGCCGCCAGCTCGTGCGCATTCGGCGCGGCGCCTATGTGAGCCGAGACGCGTGGGAGGCTCTGGATGACCGTGGCCGCCACATAGCGCGGGTGCGGGCAGTCGTCGCCGACCACCAAACGCCCGCTCTCGTGTGTGGTGTTTCCGCTGCGGCTCTGCACGGCTTCCCACATCGCGGAACGCTTCCCACCGAAGTCACTCTGCTCAGGTCGCAGGCGAGCGGGGGGAAGACCGAACCCGGCGTTCGCCAGACTTCTGCAGGTGGAATGCCAGCTGCCTGGGATGTCGTCGGCGGAATCGAGACCACCACGGTCGCCCGCACGACCCTCGATCTCGCGAGAACCCTGGACTTCGCCGATGGTGTTGCCTGCACCGATTGGGCGCTCCGCTCTGGCGGAGTTTCGAGGGACGAGCTGTTCGACGAGCTGGAGCGCACTCGATTCCGGGCGGGGAGGGCGCGCATCCGGCGTGTGCTCGACTTTGCCGTTGACGTCTCTGGGTCGTATGGGGAGTCGATGGCCCGTGCCGTCATCCATGAACTGGGATTCGAGCCGCCTCTGCTTCAGTACGAGTTCGTTGATTCAGATGGCTCGCTATTCACCGACTTCTACTGGCCCGGCGTGAAGGGGGTGGCCGAGTTCGACGGCTTCATCAAGTTCTCAAACCCGGAGTTCACCGATGATGACCCCGTGCGCGCCCTGTGGAGGGAGAAGCGAAGGGAGGATCGTCTGCGAAGGCAGGTCTCGGGTGTGGCTCGCCTGGTGTGGGATCACCTTCTCGCCCCGCCGACGCTCGCAGTGGAGCTCGAACGCATCGGGATTCCTCGGGGACCCAGAAACACGCTCATGCCGCGCGTTGCTTCTGGGGCGGTGAGGTCATAGCTGGAGCTACGGGGGAGGAAAGGAGCTGCCGGTAGGCTGGCGGGGTGAGTGATATCGAGATCGGCCGCGCCAAGCGTGCCCGCCGTGCGTACGCCTTCGACGACATCGCGATCGTTCCGAGCCGCCGCACCCGCGACCCGCACGATGTGTCGGTGACGTGGACGATCGACGCATACAACTTCGACATCCCGGTCATCGCGGCCCCGATGGACTCCGTGGTCAGCCCAACCACCGCCATTGCCATGGGCCGGCTCGGCGGTCTCGGCGTGCTCGATCTCGAGGGCCTCTGGACCCGCTACGACGACCCGGAGCCGGTGCTAGCCGAGATCCGCGAGCTCGCAGCCGACGACGCGACGAAGCGCATGCAGCAGCTCTATGCGGAGCCGATCAAGCCGGAGCTGATCAAGGCCCGGCTCGCCGAGATCCGTGCGGCGGGGGTGCCCGTCGCCGGCGCACTGAGCCCGCAGCGCACGCAGGAATTCCACCAAACGGTCGTGGATGCCGGAGTAGACCTCTTCGTCATCCGCGGCACCACCGTCAGTGCAGAGCACGTGAGCAAGAACACCGAGGCGCTCAACCTCAAGCAGTTCATCTACGAGCTTGACGTTCCGGTGATCGTCGGCGGTGCAGCCACCTACACGGCGGCGCTGCACCTCATGCGCACCGGCGCCGCTGGCGTGCTCGTCGGCTTCGGCGGCGGCGCGGCGAGCACCACGCGATCGAGCCTCGGCATCCACGCTCCGATGGCAACAGCGGTGGCGGATGTCGCCGGCGCCCGCCGGGACTACCTCGACGAGTCGGGCGGCCGCTACGTGCACGTCATCGCCGACGGCGGACTCGGCTCGAGCGGCGATATCGTCAAGGCGATCTCGGTCGGTGCCGACGCCGTCATGCTCGGCTCGACCCTCGCCCGCGCGACGGATGCCCCCGGCGGAGGGTGGCACTGGGGTGCAGAGGCGCACCACAGCGAGCTGCCCCGCGGCAACCGGGTGGCGGTCGGCACGATCGCCTCTCTCGAGCAGATCCTGTTCGGCCCGTCCACAGTTGCGGATGGAAGAGTGAACATCATCGGGGCGCTGCGGCGCTCGATGGCGACCACCGGCTACTCCGACCTCAAAGAGTTCCAGCGCGTCGAGGTCGTCGTCGCCCCGTACCACCGCAGCTAGTCCACGAAGGAACCCGACATGGCGCAGAAGTCCGTCACCCGCTCGAACAAGCTCGGACCAGAGGAGCGGGACGCGGCGATCGCGGTGCTCAAGGTCAAGGAGCTCGACATCCTCGTGATCGGCGGCGGCATCGTCGGCACGGGCAGCGCGCTCGACGCCGTCACCCGCGGGCTGAGTGTCGGCATGGTCGAGGCGCGGGACTGGGCCAGCGGCACATCCAGTCGCTCCTCCAAGCTCGTGCACGGCGGCATCCGCTACCTCGAGCAGCTCGACTTCCGGCTCGTGCGCGAGGCCCTCATCGAGCGCGGCCTGCTGCTGCAGCGCATCGCGCCCCACCTCGTCAAGCCGGTGCGCTTCCTCTACCCGCTCACCAAGCCCGTCTTCGAGCGCCTCTACATCGGCGCGGGCATGCTGCTCTACGACCTCTTCAGCTACACCGGAGGACGCCCTCCGGGAGTGCCGCATCACCGTCACCTCACTAAGCGGCAGATGCTGCGCGCGATGCCGTCCCTCGATCCGAACGCCTTCGTTGGGGGCCTCGCCTACTACGACGCGCAGGTGGACGACGCACGGTACGTCGCCAACCTTGCCCGCACGGCATCCTTCTACGGTGCGCACGTCGCCTCGCGCGTGCGCGTCGAGGGCTTCCTCAAGGTCGGGCAGCGCGTCGTCGGTGTGACGGCGCACGACCTCGAGACGGGCGAGCGCTTCGAGATCCGTGCCCGCCAGGTCGTCAACGCCACCGGAGTCTGGACAGACGACACCCAGTCGATGGTGGGCGAGCGCGGCCAGTTCAAGGTGCGGGCATCGAAGGGTGTTCACCTCGTCGTGCCCCGCGACCGGTTCCAGTCCAAGCTCGGGCTGCTGCTGCGCACGGAGAAGAGCGTGCTGTTCGTCATTCCGTGGGGTCGGCACTGGCTCATCGGCACGACCGACACCGACTGGAACCTCGACAAGGCCCACCCGGCAGCAACCGCGGCCGACATCGACTACATCCTCAACCAGGTGAACCGCGTGCTCGCCGTCAACCTCACGAGGGAAGACGTCGAGGGCGTATACGCGGGCCTTCGGCCGCTGCTCGCCGGCGAGAGCGACCAGACCTCCAAGCTGAGTCGCGAGCACATCGTCGCGCACAGCGTTCCCGGTCTCGTCGTCGTCGCGGGCGGCAAGTGGACCACCTATCGAATCATGGCGAGGGATGCGATCGACGAGGCCGCTGCGGCGCTCGACGGCAAGATCCCGGCCAGCACCACCGACGACATCGCCCTGCTCGGAGCGGAGGGCTACCAGGCGGCGTGGAACAAGCGCTCCAAGATCGCTCGAGCCTTCGGGGTGCACAAGGTGCGCATCGAGCACCTCCTCGACCGCTACGGCGTCATGACCGATGAGCTGCTCGACCTGCTGCGTGAGCACCCGGAGCTCGGTGAGGCGCTGCCGGGTGCCGACGACTACATCGCGGCCGAGGTCGTCTATGCGGCGACCCATGAGGGTGCCCTGCACCTCGACGACGTGCTCGCCCGGCGCACGCGCATCAGCATCGAGGCGTGGGACCGTGGCGTCTCTGCCGCTCCCGTTGCCGCCGAGCTCATGGCCGGCGTGCTCGGCTGGGATGCCGCGCGCACCGAGCGAGAGGTGGCGATCTACCTCAAGCGCGTCGAGGCAGAGCGGGCAAGCCAGGAGCAGCCGGATGACGCCTCCGCCGACCGCGTGCGCCTCGAGGCACCCGACATCGTCTCCGCCTAGCGCAGCAGCGGCCAGCGGGCAGCACCGCAGGCTTCGCCAGCGGCGGACGGCGAGCCCAGCCATACCCCCGCGGGTAGAGTTGAACGCATGGTTGACGTACGTCGCGTGAAGCTGCCCGGTGTCGGCGTTCTGCACACCTTCGTCACGGATGACGGCGGCAAGGTCGGCGTTATCACCCACCGCTCTGGGCACAGCGACCTCATCACGTTCGCCGACTCGGAGAACGCCTCCGCAGAGAGCAAGGTGTCCCTTCGTCTCGACGAGGATGAGGCGCACACCCTCGCAGAACTGCTCGGCGGCACGAAGATCACCGAGGGCCTCTCGAGCCTCGACGCGATCCCCGGGCTCTCGATCGACTGGTTCACCGTCGACTACGAGGACCACATCGCCGGTCAGCAGCTGGGCAACCTCGCCAACCGCGGCGTCGTCGGCCTCACGGTGGTCGCGGTGGTTCGCGGGGAGTCAGCCAACCCCGCCCCTGCCGACGACTTCAAGGTTTTTCCCGGTGACACCCTGGTCGTCGCCGGCTCGCCGGAGAAGGTCGCCAAGGCCTTCGCGTTCTACCGCACGGGCGTCATGAAGACGAAGACAGCCGCCGAGTCCGGGGGCTAGGCGTGCATCTCGGTGAAGAACTCCTCGTCCTCGGACTCCTGTTCGTCATCGCGTATGTACTAGGAAGACTCGGCAAGCTCATCGGGCTGCCGGCCATTCCGATCTACATGCTCGTCGGGCTCCTCGCGAGCCCGTACACGGGGTGGTTCCCGCTCAACTTCGACTCCGCCGACGTCGAGCTCGTCGCGGTGTTCGGCCTCATCCTGCTGCTGTTCAACCTCGGGCTCGAGTTCGATCAGGACGCCTTCTTCGGCAACGTCAAGGCACTGCTCCTCTCTGGCGGCACCCGCATCGTCATCAACTTCGGCATCGGGTTCGGCTTCGGGATGTGGGTCGGCTGGGGCACGCGCGAGGCCCTCATCATCGCGGGAATGACCGCGACATCCTCGAGTGCGATCGTGACGAAGCTGCTCATCGAACTGCGGCGCCTTGCCAACCGGGAGACTCCCGTCATCCTCGGCATCGCGGTGGTGGAGGACGTCTTCATCGCGCTCTACCTGGCGATCGTCACCGTGATCATCAGCGGCGAGACAGAGCTGTGGCCGATCGTGCTCAAGCTGTCGATCTCGTTCGGGTTCCTCGTGGTGATGTTCGCGCTCGCGAGGTTCGGCGGTCGACTGATCTCCCGCCTCATCCAGACCAAGGACGACGAGCTCTTCACCATCCTGTTCTTCGGTCTCGCCGTCGCCTTCGGCGGCATCGGCGAACTGCTCGGTGTGTCAGACGCCATCGGCGCCTTCCTCATCGGCCTCGTTCTCGGTGCAACGCGGTTCCGCGCGCGCATCGAGGCACTCGCCCTGCCGATGCGGGATGTCTTCGCCGCCTTCTTCTTCCTCAACTTCGGCCTCGCCCTCGACGTCTCCCAGTTCGGCGGCGTGGTCTGGCCCGTGATCGCAGCTGTCGTGATGACCCTCGTGATCAACACGGCTGGCGGCCAGCTCATCGCCTACTTCAACAAGCTCAGCGCAGCAGAGGGCATCAACGTCAGCGCGATGCTGCAGAACCGCGGGGAGTTCGCGCTCATCCTCGCCACTCTCGCCGCAGCCGCGGGACTCGACGAGCGGCTCACGCCATTCGCCGGCCTCTACGTGCTCATCATGGCGGTCATCGGCCCCGTGCTGACCGTCAACTCCGAGCGTTTCGGTGCGGCGCTGTTCCGCACGAAGAAGCGTGCGGTGAAGGCACCAACGCGCGACCGTATTACAGAGGAGAACATCGCCCTCGTCGAGGCGGCGACGGCTGGCCTCGAGTCGGTCGCGCAGGAGGAGGAGACCGACATCGCGGTCGACCGACTCGTGGAGCAGGCGATGCAGCAGTCCGACGACGACTCGCCCCGCGGTCGCCAACGAGACCCGGAGTACTAGCAGATGTCAGTCTGGACCGTCGCACGCCAGCCCCGCTGGATCGGTGCCCTCGTCGCCACCCTCGCCGTCGCCGCGGCCTTCGTACTGCTCAGTCAATGGCAGATCTCGCGCAGCATCGAGCAGGCGACGGTGATCGAGCGCCAGACGGAGCAGGTGGTGCCCCTCGAGTCGGTCGCCACACCGCAGCACGGCGTGACCTCGGAGTCATCCGGCCAGCGCGTCGAGGTCGACGGCGTGATCGTGCCAGACGACATCAGCGTCATCTCCGGCCGCCTCAACCACGGCTCCGAGGGGTACTGGGTCACCGCGCACGTTGTCACGGCCGATGGCGCGAGCCTCGCGATCGCAGCGGGATGGACGCAGAGCGAGGATGCCGCTGCCGACGCCGCCGGCATCCTGTCCCGTTCCGGCGGCGAGCCCCTCACTCTCGTCGGGCGCTACCTGCCGAGCGAGGGCTCCTACGACGACGCCGTCGAATCGGGCGAGCGCTCGGCCATGGCGGTCGCGACGCTGATCAACGAGTGGGGGCAGGCCCCCGACACCGTCTACGGCGGTTACCTCATCGTCGGCGAGCCGCTCGCCGGGCTCGAGCAGATCGACTCACCCCCGCCGAGCACGGAGGTCACCCTCAACTGGCTCAACAGTTTTTCCCTGACTCCAAAACGCTGGATTGAAAGTACCAATGCGAGAGGGATTGTTTCCAAAACCGGGCGCTATGGAGGGACCTACGCCCACAAAGACATTGCTTTTGAAATTGCCAGTTGGCTGAGTGCTGAATTTAAGTTTTATCTGATTAAGGAGTTCCAACGTCTCAAA
>NZ_JBXMIS010000076.1:0-2452 GCF_057073975.1 Conyzicola sp.
CTCGCGGTGGAACTGGTAGAGCCCGATCGACTCGACGCCGAGGCGCGCGGCGGAGTCGATCGCCGCCTGGCGTAGGTACTCCGGTCGGCCGTTGCGCTCCCATGGCCCGCCCGACCTGTAGATGAGCCCGCCCTTGGTGGCGACGAGGATGCCGGCCGCCTCGCTCGGTCGCAGCGCGAGCGCCTCGGCGATGAGGCGTTCGTTGTGCCCCTGGCCGTCCTGCTCCATCGTGTACGAGTCCGCCGTGTCGATGAGGGTGACGCCGGCGTCGATCGCGGCGAGCACGGTCGCGAGCGCCTGCTCGTGGTCGGGCCTCCCGTCGATCGAGAGCGGCATGCCGCCGAGGCCGATGGGGGAGACGTCGTGGGTACCGATGCGGCGAGTGGTCATGCCTCCCAGCGTAACCAGCCGGGCCTGGCCGTAGGATTGACCAATGGCCGCCGGCGACTCCTTCTATCTCACGACGCCCATCTTCTACGTCAATGACGTTCCCCACATCGGGCACGCGTACACGGAGGTGGCGGCCGATGTGCTCACCCGATGGCACCGCCAGTCGGGCGACGACACCTGGCTCCTCACCGGCACCGACGAGCACGGCCAGAAGATCCTCCGTACCGCCGTGGCCAACGACACGAGCCCCAAGGAGTGGGCTGACAAGCTCGTTGCCGAGGCGTGGCTTCCGCTGCTCGAGACCATCAACATCCGCAACGACGACTTCATCCGCACGACAGACGAGCGCCACGAGACGGGCGTGCTCATCTTCCTGCAGAAGCTCTACGACGACGGCTTCATCTACTCCGGCGAGTACGAGGGCTACTACTGCGTCGGCTGCGAGGAGTACAAGCAGCTCGACGACCTGATGGAGACAGAGGACGGCGATTTCGCCGGCCAGCTGCTGTGCAAGATCCACACGCGTCCGATCGAGGTGCTCAAGGAGCGCAACTACTTCTTCCGCATGAGCGACTTCACCCAGCCGCTGCTCGACCTCTACGAGTCCAACCCCGACTTCATCCAGCCGGAGTCGGTGCGCAACGAGATCATCCAGTTCGTCAAGCAGGGCCTCAGCGACCTCTCGGTCAGCCGCAGCAGCTTCGACTGGGGCATCAAGATCCCGTGGGACGAGTCGCACGTGCTCTACGTGTGGTTCGATGCGCTGCTCAACTACGCGACCGCGATCGGCTACGGCGTCGACAGTGAGAACTTCGACCGACGCTGGCCGGCGACCCACCTCGTCGGCAAAGACATCGCGCGCTTCCACGCCATCATCTGGCCAGCCATGCTCATGGCCGCTGGCCTGCCTGTTCCGCACAAGGTGTTCGGCCACGGCTGGCTGCTCGTCGGCGGCGAGAAGATGTCGAAGTCGAAGCTCACCGGCATCGCCCCGCACGACATCACCGACACCTTCGGCGTCGACGCGTTCCGCTACTACTTCATGCGCGCCATCGCCTTCGGGCAAGACGGCTCGTTCAGCTGGGAAGACCTGTCGGCCCGCTACCAGGCAGAGCTCGCCAACGGGTTCGGCAACCTCGCCTCCCGCGTCGTGGCGATGGTCTCCCGCTACTACGACGGCGAGCTGCCAGCGCCCGGCGCATACAGCGACGCCGACCTCACCATCCAGTCCACTGTCGCGAAGGCTGCGAAGGATGCCGACGACGCCATCGAGCGATTCGCCATCCACGAGGCCATCGCCGCGATCTGGACCATCGTCGACGAGCTGAACGGCTACATCACCATTCAGGAGCCGTGGGTGCTCGCCAAGGCGGAAGAGACGCGCGAGCGTCTCGCCACGGTGCTCTACACGACATCCGAGGGCCTTCGCGCGCTCGCGGTGCTGCTGTCGCCGTTCATCCCGGATGCGACCGCCAAGCTCTGGAGCGCCATTGGCGCCGCGCCGTCGCTCGGCGCGCTCGACGACCAGAACGTGCGTGCCGCGGGCGACTGGGGCCAGCTGCCCGCCGGTTCGACGCTGAGCGCGCTCGAGGCGCTGTTCCCCCGTATCGAGGCAGAGGTGCCAGCCTGAGTGCTCCCGATCCCTTCATCCGCCAGCGGGCTACGAGCTCGGAGGCTGGAGGGTCGCGCGACCTGAGCTACCCACCGCTGCCAGAGGCGCTGACGGTTCCGCTCTACGACAACCACACCCACCTCGAGATCGCCGACGGCGACGAGGGCATCGACTACCGCGAGGCACTCGACCGTGCATCGAGCGTCGGTATCCGCGGGGTCGTGCAGGTGGGCGGCGACCTCGAGACCTCGCGCTGGTCGGCCGAGATCGCCCGCATCGAGCCGCGCGTGCTCGCGGCCGTCGCCATCCATCCGAACGAGGCACCGCGGTACGAGAGCGCAGGAGAGCTGGATGCCGCGCTCGCCGAGATCGACGAGCTGGCGTCCCAGCCTCGCGTGCGCGCGATCGGCGAGACCGGACTCGACTACTTCCGCACAGCGGAGGACGGCC
>NZ_JBXMIS010000077.1:0-13619 GCF_057073975.1 Conyzicola sp.
TATCTCGCGCTGAATCCAGCGTTCTCGGCGAGACGGGTGGTTGTCGTCATTGACAGTGCCGTTCGTTGCTAGGGTCACCTGCTTCGGGTGATGCAACTATAACGGCTTCGTTACCTTTTCGTTACTCGTTCGTTACCCCAGTTTCAGGGACCTAGGCGCTGCGCAGCCGATCCAGGTGGGCCGTCCACTGCGCCTCGTGGTCGCGTCGCCACGTCGCCCAGTCCACCGGACGCCCGCGCAGCAGCTCCTCTAGCTGCTCGAGGCTTGTGATCCACGCTGCGCTCACCCCGTCGGAGAGCCGCGGCTCCGTCTGTCCGTCAACACTGACCACAAGACGAGTTGCGACCCCGCGGGAGCCTCCGTCGACGGGCGTGAGCGTGAACGACACCGTTCCGATGCGCTCCAGTTCGACGACGAGCAGCTCTGCCTCGATCAGGTCGGCGATCTCGCCGACGGTGATGCCGGTTGCGATCGGGCTGAACCACTCGAGGTCGTACCGCCCGCCGATCCTCGCGTCGATCTCCGCCTCGGCAAGCCAGCCCCCGACGAGGTCGCGGTCGACAAGCGCATCCCAGACAATGGCGGGCGGCAGGTCGTACTCCTGCTCGAACACCCACACGGAATTTGTCACATCTCCAACCATATGTCTGCCGCCTTCGCCCGGCCAGCGAGGGCTCGTCGGCACCATAAACTGTGCGGATGACTTCACGCACTGTCGCGCTCGCCGTCGATCTCGGGGGCACAAAGGTAGAGGCCGGACTCGTGGATGACCTCGGCCAGGTCGTCGAGGGCAGCCGCCACCGCGAGCCGACGGGCAACACCTCCGACTCCGAAACACTCGCGGCGAGCGTGACCCGTGCCGTGCTCGGGGCACTCTCCGCCCTCCCTGCAGACGCCACCCTGATCGGCGCCGGCATCGGCTCCGCCGGGCCGGTCAATACCCCCATCGGAGCGGTCTCCCCCCTCAACATCCCCGCCTGGCGCGACTACCCGCTGCGCGACCTCGTAGCCGCTCTCGTTCCGGGTCTGCCTGTCACCCTGCGCATGGACGGCATCTGCATCGTGCTCGCCGAGCACTGGGTCGGAGCCGGCCGCGGGTGCGACAACCTGATGGGCATGATCGTCTCGACCGGCATCGGCGGCGGCCTCATCCTCAACGGCCGCACAGTGGCCGGGCCCACTGGCAACGCCGGCCACATCGGGCACGTCGAGGTCGGCGGATTCGTCGACCCGTGCCTGTGCGGCGGCATCGGCTGCGTCGAGGGAGTGGCCTCAGGCCCGAGGTCGGTGGCGTGGGCCAACCGCCAGGGCTGGTCAGGCTCGACCGGCGAGGAGCTCGCCGCCAGCTACGCGGCCGGCGATGCCATCGCGATTGCCGCCGTCGAGCGCGCCGGACGGGCCATCGGCCAGGCGATCGCGTCGGCGACGTCACTGGCCGACCTCGAGGTCGTGGCCATCGGCGGCGGGTTCTCCCACGTGACCCCCGATCTCTTCGACCACATCCGGGCAGCCATCGCCAAGCGCGAGGCATTCGGATTCGTCACGAAGGTGAAGGTTGTCCCCTCCGGGCTCTCTGGCTCCGGCCCCCTCATCGGCGCTGCGGCGCTCATCCACCGCGCAGAACTCGTCTCCGTCGGCTAGGGCCGGCGCCGAGAACCTGCGACTACCGGAAGCGGCGCTCTGCGCGCTCCTCGAGGTCGTCCTCGACCGTGCGGGGATTCGATAGCACGAATCCGAACGGCACCGCGAGGATCGCGACCGCGGTGAGGAAGACGATCGGCGCCGTCCAGCCTCCCGTCGCCTCGTGCAGCACCCCGACCAACAGTGGACCGAGGGCGCCGATGCCGTACCCAATGCCCTGGGCGAAACCGCTGAGGGCCGCGGAGGTGCGCTGGCTGCGAGTGCGCACGTTGATGAGCACGAGGCAGACGGGGAACAGGATCGGCCCGGCACCGATGAGGGCGACCCAGAGCCACGGCGCACTGGCCGGCGCAACGAGCAGCCCGGCATAGCCGAGAACGAAAAGCACGACACCGCCCTGGATGATCCACCCGGGTCGACGCATGCGAGCAACGAGCAGTGGGGCGGCAATCGACCCAGGGATGGCGACGAAGCTGTACAGGCTCAGCAGCGATCCTGCGGCGATCGGCGTCACTCCCGCTATGTCGACGAGCAGGAGGGGCAGCCACGCGAACATCGCGTAGACGTTGAGTGAGGTCGCCACGAAGGTAATCGCGATCGCCCACGCGACACGGGAGTGCACGAGTCGGCCGGCAAGGGCAGGCGGGGCGTCGACGAGCTCTGGTGCGGCATCTCCGACGGCTGCGGCGCGGCGGTGCCGCAGTGTCACCACCACCCACGGCACTGCGGCGATCATCGCCGTGATGGCCCAGACCCCGAGCGAGACCCGCCACCCAGCGGAGTCGGCGATCGGCGCCGCCGTGAGCGCCGGGAGGGCGCTGCTGATCGTCATGACCGTTGCATAGGTCGCGGTGATGAGCCCAACCCGGTCGGGGAAGTACCGCTTGACCAGCGGCGGCAGCAGAACGTTGGCGATGCCGGTGGCCGCGAGCGTGAGAGCCGTACCGAGCAGCAGCCAGGTGTAGTTGCCGGCTGTCGCCCGCGCGATGTGACCGAGCAGCATCGCCACCGCGGCGAGCAGCACCACCCGCTCGAGGCCGAGGCGGTGCGCAATGGGAGGGGCGACGAGCCCCCCGAGCGCGAAGAACACCGGTGGCAGCGCGCCGATCACCCCGAGTCCGATCGTGGTCAGCTCGAGGTCGCGGCCGATCTCGGTCGCGATCGGCGAGATGGCGGCAACCGCGGAGCGGAGGCTGAGTGCGACCAGCAGGATCCCGAGCAGCGCGGTGGTGCGTCCAGCCCAGAGCGGAATGGTCGCCGTCGTCACGACCGCGGCTGGCCGAGGATGGAGCGGATCTTCTCCTCGTCGCGATGCATCTGCGCGACGAGGGCGTCGACATCCGGAAACTTGTTCATCGGGCGGATGTACTCGATGAACGAGAGCTCGACGGTCTTGCCGTAGAGGTCGAACGACTCGTCGAGCACGTGCGCTTCGACGGTCTTGTCGGCGATGCCCTCGAAGGTCGGGTTGTTGCCGATCGAGACCGCGGCCCCGTAGGTCTTCCCGTCGATGAGGATGCGCGCTGCATAGACACCGTCGGCGGGGATGAAGCCCTCTGCCCCGTGCGCGAGGTTGGCGGTGGGATAGCCCATCTCGCGACCGCGCTGCACTCCCCCGACGACCTGGGAGCGGATGGATGGCGCCCGCCCCAGAACCACAGCCGCCTCTGCCACGCGCCCCTCGCTCAGCAGCTCGCGCACCCACGTCGACGACGCACGGCGCTGCTCTCCGCCGGCCGGCGCGACAACGGAGTCGATGAGTCGCACCTCGAAGCCGAGCTCTGCACCGAGCTCACGCAGGGTGTCGACGGTGCCGGAGCCCTTGGCGCCGAACCGGAAGTCGGAGCCGACGAACACTATGCGCGCCCCGAGCGCCCCGCTCAGCACGCTCGTGACGAACTCGCGCGGCGACTGCTCGCTGAACGAGCGGTCGAAATGCAGCATGAGGGTCGCGTCGATTCCGGTGGCCTCGAGCAGTTCGAGCTTCTGCGCGTTGCTGACGAGCGGCTCAGGGCACACCTCTGGCCGCAGCACGCTGAGGGGATTGCGGTCGAAGGTCACGGCGACAGAGGAGAGCCCGGCCTCGGCCGCGACAGACCTGACCTCGGCCAGCACGCGACGGTGGCCCGCGTGCACCCCGTCGAACTTGCCGATGGAGACGGCGCTCGGGCCGAAGTCTGAAGGAACAGCGTCGAGCGACTCGAACAGCCTCACTTGGAGTCCCCCCGGTTGGCCCGAAGCCAGAGCAGGCCGAGCACGGGAAGCACGAGGGGAACGAACGCGTACCCGCGGCCGAAGACCGACCAGACCGTCTTCGCCGGGAAGAGCACGGGATCGATGAGGCTGAGGGTTCCGACGACGAGCACACCGACGAGCTCGAAGGCGATGGTCACGACGGCGACCCGATACCAGGTGCGCCCTGGTGCGATGAGCGCGATCGTGGCGACGACGTAGATGACGGCCGCGAGCGCGGAGAGCGAGTAGGCCAGCGGCGCCTTCTCGAAGTCCTCGAGCACCTGGTACACCGAGCGCCCCGTTGCGGCGAGCGCCAGAAGGCCGTAGACCACGATGAGAACCCGGCCGAGGCCGCGGGACCGGGCGCCACGAGCAGTGGCGGGCGTGGACGTTGACATCACACTAGAGATTACGCGAGTTGGACGAACCAGATTTGATGCATGCGGTAGAGCATGACGACCACGGCGAGGCTGCCGACCCCGAGCACAACGGTGCTCCACCTGCTCGTGCGCTCGACGAGCGCCCAGAACACCGTGATCGGCGGGATGAGAGCCGCCGTCACGAGGTACACCCAGAATTCGAGCGCACTGCCGGTCGGTGCATTGCCTGCCGCTGGAGCCAGGGCCGACACCACGATCTGCAGCAGCAGGAAGAGCTCGACGACCGCCGTCACCCCGAGGGTGAGGTCGGCTGGCCGCCGCCCGGCAAGGCCGAGCGCGACGCACAGGAGGCCGGCTGCAAGGCCGATGCCGATGCCGATCCAGGTGAGAAGCTCGATCATCAGTACTCGTCACTCGGGAAGTTGACGATGGGGCGAACGCGCCCATCGGTGATGCTGACGATACCGGCGAGCTGCGCGTCGGGGGTGATTGCCGCGACCCGCTCCGCATCCTCCCCGGTCACGCCGAACCGCTTGCCGTGGGAGAGGTCGATGGCCTGCTGGGCGTCGAGGTCGAGCACGGGGAAGAGCTGCCGGGCGACGTCGACCGGGCCGAGCATCATCTCCGCCGGATCGAGGTCGGCGAGAGGCGCGGCGTCGGCGATGGAGAAGGGGCCGATGCGGGTGCGGCGCAGCGCGGTGAGGTGCCCGCCGACCCCGAGCGCCTCGCCGAGGTCGCGTGCGATGGCCCGGATGTATGTGCCGCTCGAGCACTCGACGCGCACGTCGAGCTCTGCGTGCTGCCCCGGCCTCCAGTCGAGCACCTCGAGCGCGGAGATGGTCACGGAGCGCGACTTCAGCTCGACCGCCTCCCCCTCGCGCACGAGGTCGTAGGCCCGACGCCCGTCGACCTTGATGGCGCTCACGGAGCTCGGCACCTGGCTGATGGGACCGCGGAGCGGCTGCAGCGCCGATTCGAGAGCCGCGGTCGTGACGGACGATGCGTCGATGGTGGTGACGGTGTCGCTCTCGGCGTCATCCGTGGTGGTGACCTCGCCAAGGCGGATGGTGGCGAAGTACTCCTTGTCGAGGCCAACGAGGAAGGTCAGCAGTCGCGTCGAGCTGTTGAGCCCGAGCACGAGCAGTCCGGTTGCCATGGGGTCAAGCGTGCCGGCGTGCCCGACCTTGCGGGTACCAGCGGCCTTTCTCGTGCGCGCAACCACATCGTGACTCGTGATGCCCTGCGGCTTGTCGACGAGCAGGATTCCGCTTCTGGTGCCGATCGCGGTCATCGGGCCGTCGGCCGGTGCAGCTTGCCGAGGTCGAGCACGATGCCGAGCTTCTCTGGGAAGCACGCCTCGAGCATCTCGCGCACCCGCGGGTCCTCGTCGACGAGGTCGCCCATGCGGGTGCTGATCATGGTGTTGGCGAGCATGCCGTTGGCCAGGAACTCGTGGGCCTGCAGTGGTGTGAATCCCGCCTCCTCGCGGAGGAAGCTGTAGATCTGCAGGAATCCCCAGCGCGCCGCTGCGCCGATCGCCGGCTCGCTGCCGAGCACGAACGAGTGCATGAGGGAGAGCAGGAGGCCGTGCTTCTTGAGCAGCTCGAAGTAGGAGAGCCCCATGCGACGCTCCAGCTCGATCTCTGGATCGCCGTGAAGCGCAGTTCGAAACGCGTCGAGCATGGCCGCGAGGGCCCGATGCAGCACCTCGAGGAAGAGCTTCTCCTTGGTGCCGAACATGCGCACGACATATGGCTGGCTCACGCCGGCGGCCTTAGCGACCTGGTCGGTCGTGGCGCCGACATAGCCGTAGTCGCCGAAGACACCCATCGCCGCCTCGAGCACGAGCTCGCGGCGATCCTCCGACTTCATGCGGGTCGGTGTCTCTGTCGTCGTCACACTTGACATGGTATCAGTCGATTACTAGTGTCCATAAGTAATCATCCGATAACCACTAAATTCGCAGAGGACATGATGACGTCAACACTCGACAAGCCGACAGAGGTCGAGGCCCCATCGGGCCGCCGCATTCCCGTCTGGCTGGCCATCACCGCCGCCGCCCTCCCGATGTTCATGGCCATGCTCGACAACCTCGTCATGACCAACGCCCTGCCCGTCATCCGCACAGAGCTCGGCGCGACGGTCGAGGAACTTCAGTGGTTCGTCAACGCGTTCACCCTCACCTTCGCCACCTTCATCCTCATGGCGGCGGCCCTCGGCGACCGGTTCGGCCGCCGCACGCTGTTCGTGATCGGCATCTCGGTGTTCACCATCGCCTCGGTGTTCTCCGCGCTGAGCACCGAGCCGTGGATGCTCATCGTGAGCCGCGCCATCCAGGGCCTCGGCGCCGCGGCCGTCATGCCGCTGTCGCTCACCCTGATCGCCGGCGCGGTCGTCCCGCGTCTTCGTCCGCTCGCGATCGGCGTGTGGGGCGGCGTCGCCGGGCTCGGCGTCGCGACCGGCCCGCTCGTCGGCGGGGCCGTCGTGGAGGGCTGGAACTGGCAGGCGATCTTCTGGCTCAACATCCCGGTCGGCATCATCGCCGTGCCGCTCGCGCTCCTCGCTCTGCCCAACACCTTCGGCGCCCGCCTTCGCGCCGATGTCGTCGGCCTCCTCCTCGTCGGCCTTGGCGTTCTCGGTGTCGTCTTCGGCATCGTGCGGGGCAACGACGCGGGCTGGGACAGCGCCGAGGTTGTTGGCTCGCTCGTCGCCGGTGCCGCGCTGCTTCTCGCCTTCGTCTGGTGGGAGTCGCGCACCGCTGCACCTCTGCTGCCCCTCGGCCTGTTCCGCGACCGCAGCTTCTCGATCGCCAACGTGATCGGACTCACCTTCAGCTTCGGCGTGTTCGGCTCGATCTTCATCCTCATCCAGTTCCTGCAGGTCGTGCAGGGGCACTCGCCTCTCGAGGCTGGCGTCATGACAATGCCGTGGACCATGGCACCCATGGTCGTCGCGCCCCTGGCCGGCATCTTCGCGCCTCGACTCGGCACCCGCCTGCTGATCGTCGTCGGACTGACCCTCCAGGCGGCTGGAATCCTGTGGATCGCGGCTACGCTCGCCCCCGATGTCGAGTACTCGACGATGCTGCCGGCATTCATCGCCGCCGGAATCGGCATGGGACTCGTCTTCGCGCCGATGTCGACAGCCGTGCTCGCGACCATGCGCGAGGCGGACCACGCGAAGGCCTCTGGCACCAACTCCACCCTCCGCGAGATCGGAACCGCGCTCGGCGTCGCCGTGCTCACCGCCATCTTCGTCGGTGCTGGTGGTCAGCTGCTGCCGACAGAGTACGTGGATGCGGCGATCCCCGCCGTTGCCGTCGGCGGCTTCGCCCTCGCCGGCTCCGCGCTCATCGCGCTGCTGCTGCCGAACGGACGGTCTGGGCGCTTCGCCTAACTAGTCTGGACGGATGCGTATAGGCATCATCGGAGCCGGTGCGGTCGGCGGCGCTTTCGCCGCCCTCCTCGCCGGCTCCGGTCATTCGGTCGAGGTCACGGCGCGGGGAGCGCACCTGGCGGCAATTCGCGAGAACGGCATCCGGTTGCGTGGCGCGTTCGGCTCCATCGACGCGGCTGTCACCGCGTCAGAGACCCTCACCCGCGCACCCGACCTCGCGATCGTGACGACGAAGGCGCAGGATGCCGCTGCCGCGATCACCGCGAACCTCGACGCCCTACGCAGTATCCCGCTCCTCGTCGTGCAGAACGGTCTGGACGGCGTTGCCACGGCCACCCGGCTCTCGCCCCCGTCGCGCGTCGTCGGCGGCCTCGCCATGTTCGCCGCCTCCTACCTCTCCCCCGGCGAGGTGACCATCACAGCCCCCGGCCCCACCTTCATCGGCGGAGAGGCCGCCGCCGAGGTTGCCGGCCTGCTCTCTCCTCCTCTCGACCTCGATGTGATCGACAACTTCGAGGGAGCGCAGTGGTCGAAGCTCGTGGTCAACCAGATCAACGCGCTGCCGGCGATCACCGGGCTCAGCGCGCAGGAGGTCATCGGCGAGCCGCGCCTTCGACGCATCGTCGTCGAGAGCATGCGCGAGAACGTGCGAGTCGGGCTCGCGCGCGGCGTGCGATTCGGCAGTGTCAGCGGGCTCTCCGACGCGCGCCTTCGGCTCTTCGCCAGCGCACCATACCCGCTCGCGCAGGTGATCCCGCTGCTCATGCGGCGGCGCATGGGAGTGGTGCCGAACCCCGGGTCGACCCTGCAGTCCATCCGGCGCGGCCAGCGCAGCGAGATCGACTACCTCAACGGGGCCGTCGTCGCCGCGGGCGCAGCGGTCGGCGTGCCGACCCCGGTCAACGCCGCGCTGGTGGCGCTAGTGCACGAGGTGGAGTCTCGCGGCGCGTTCTTCACCCCCGCTGAGGCACTCAGCCGCCTCCCCTGACCCGCGCGTGAAAGCTCAAAAACTGCGCCAACCAGCCTCTCCCTGACGGTCTTGGCGCAGTTTTTGAGTACTCAGCGGCGGGCGGCAGGCGGCGGGCAAGGGGTTAGCAGGCGTCGGCGAAGACTCTCCTCGGGTGCTCGACGTCTGCATTGTCGATGATCGCTATCGCGGCCTGTCGAGGCTTCGCGCTCCGGTGGTATGCCGACTTCGGGTCGGCGAGGCCGTCATCGAGCCAGATTGCGTAGTTCCACTGGCCGCGAAGCTCCGTGGTGAGAAGGTACTCGCCGGCGAGCAGGAGGATTGCGTCTTTCGGCCCTGTGCTCCATTTCGGTTCGAAAGGCTGATTGCGAGCGGCGTCGAAACCGGCGAGCACGAAACCCGTGCTCACGCTGAGCTGGAAGGGATCGAGCAGCACCCGCTGCAGCAGCGAGTAGTCGTAGTCGCCGTCGAGCTCCCGCGGCTGGCGGAAGTCGTCGAGGGTCGCGACGAACACCGCGTGCGACGTTCGAGCGATCGCGGCGGCGAGCTCGGTGGCGAACCGCTCGGCTTGGGCTGGCTCGCGCGCGTCGATCGCGACGATGACGCGCCCCTTCGAGTTCTGCTGCAGGATCTCGGCGGCGAGCGCGTCGAGGACGTCGGCCTTTCGGGGTGCCCAGCGTGTCATCCTCACAGCTTAGGTTTGAGTCGTGAGCATCGCACCGGCCGTGATCGAGTGGTTCGCCGCCAACGGCCGAGATCTGCCGTGGCGACGGCAGGGATTCACCCCGTGGGGTGCGCTCGTCAGCGAGTTCATGCTGCAGCAGACGCCCGTGAACCGCGTGCTGCCGAAGCTAGACGAGTGGCTGACGCGCTGGCCGACCCCGGGCGATCTCGCGGCTGCCTCCCCCGGCGACGCCGTTCGCGCGTGGGACCGCCTCGGGTATCCGCGCCGCGCGCTCAACCTGCACGCGACCGCTGTCGCGATCGTCGAGCGTCATGGCGGCGTCGTGCCGTCCGACGTTGATGCGCTGCTCGCGCTTCCGGGCATCGGCGACTACACCGCGCGGGCGATCTCTGTCTTCGCGTTCGGCCAGCGGCATCCGGTGGTCGACATCAACATCCGACGGGTCATCGCCCGTGCCGTGCACGGCGTGGCGCAGCCAGCTGGCGCGGCGAAGCGCGACCTCGCCGACATGGAGGCGCTGCTGCCGGCCGACGACGTGGATGCCGCGCTCACCAACGCGGGAGTCATGGAGCTCGGCGCCCTCGTCTGCGTCGCCCGCACCCCCCGATGCGAGGCGTGCCCGATCGTCGACGACTGCCGCTGGCGGGCGCTCGGCTACCCGGCGCTCGAGGGCGAGCCGGCGCCGAGGCAGAAGAAGTACGAGGGAAGCGACCGGCAGGTGCGCGGCATCGTGCTCGCAGAGCTGCGCGCCGCCGACATTCCGGTGACGCGCGGCGAGCTCGGGCGCACGTGGGCCGACTCTACGCAGCTCGATCGCTCGATCGCCGGGCTCATCCTCGACGGCCTCGTCGTCGACACCGGGGATGGCTACGAATTGCCCGGCTAGGCTTCACCCGTGCACTCCCAGACCGTCTCCGCCCGCGCGGTCGACCCGGGCGACGAGCTCGCCACTGCCCTCGCCGCCATCCCCACAGCCCTCGGCCTCTCCCGGGAGTTTCCGGTCGCGGTGACCGCGGAAGCCGAGCGCATCGCCGCCATCGCGCCACTGCCGGAGCTCGACCGCACCGACCTCGACTTCCTCACCATCGACCCGGCAGGGTCGACAGACCTCGACCAGGCCATGTGCCTGCAGCGGGAGGGCGAGGGGTACCGCGTCTACTACGCCATCGCCGATGTTCCGGCCTTCGTCGAGCCGGGCGGCGCGATCGACGCGGAGGCTCGCCGCCGTGGCCAGACGGTCTACGCGCCTGACGGACGCATCCCGTTGCACCCTGCCGTGCTCAGCGAGGGCGTGGCGTCGCTGCTGCCGGGGCAGCTGCGCGGGGCCTATGTCTGGGACTTCGAACTGGATGCCGCCGCCACCGTCGTCGCCGTGCGCGTCTACCGTGCTCGCGTGACCAGCCGCACCCAGTACGACTACGAGACCGCCCAGCGACTCATCGACGAGGGAGGACCGCTCGACCTGCTCAAGGAGATCGGCGAGAAGCGGGTTCTCCTCGAGGAGGCACGCGGCGGCGCAAGCCTGCGCGTGCCTGAGACAAACGTCGAGCTCGTCGACGGCCACTATGTGATCGAGCATCGCAGCCCGCTGCCCGTCGAGTCATGGAACGCGCAGCTGTCGCTCATGACCGGCATGGCCGCGGCACAGCTCATGCTCGACGCTGGCGTCGGCATCCTCCGCACCATGCCAGACGCGGATGCCGAGGCAGTCGCCCGGTTCCGTCGCCAGGCCGCCGCCCTCGGCCGCCCCTGGCCGACGACGCAGCGCTACGGCGACTACCTCCGCGGCCTCGACACCGCCGACTCGAGGCAGCTCGCGATCATGCACGCGGCCGCATCGTTGTTTCGAGGAGCGGGGTACTCCGCGTTCGAGGGCGCCTCCCCGGAGAACACCATGCAGGCGGCTGTAGCAGCCCCGTACGCGCACGTGACGGCGCCGCTGCGGCGGCTCGTCGATCGCTTCTCCCTGGTGCTCTGTGAGGCCGTCTCGGCGGGCGAGGCCGTTCCGGCGTGGGTTCGCGCGGCGCTGCCAGAGCTGCCATCGACCATGAACGCGTCGAACTCCCTCGCGGGGCAACTCGACAACCGCGCACTCGACACGGTCGAGGCTGCTGTGCTGCGCGACCGGGTCGGCGCGCAGTTCGACGCGACGGTGCTCTCGAGCGGCAAGGGCTCATCGTCCATCCAGCTCGACGACCCGGCCGTCGCAGCGAAGTGCGACGCAGAGCTCGAGCCCGGGACTCGGGTGCTGGTGCGCCTCGAGTCTGCCGAGATCTCCACCGGCACGGTGCGCTTCTCCGCCGTCTGATCCAGACTGGACTCGTGCCAGAACTCCCTGAGGTGCAGGCCCTCGTCGACGACCTCACCGGGCGCTTGCGTGGTCGCGTGGTCGACCGGCTGCAGCTCGACTCGTTCGCGGCGCTGAAGACCGTCGATCCGCCGGTCAGCGCGCTCTCTGGCCAGGTGATCGGCGACATCGCCCGCCACGGCAAGTTCCTCGATCTGGCTGTCGGGCAGGTTCACCTCGTCATCCACCTTGCCCGCGCCGGCTGGATCCGCTGGCGCGAGAATGCACCGCAGCCGTCGAAGAGCCTCAGCCGCGGCCCGATGATGGCCCGGCTCATCCTCGACGACGGCAGCGGAATCGACGTGACGGAGGGCGGAACCAAGAAGAGCGTCGCGCTGTGGGTGGTGCGCGAGCCGCGTGAGGTGCCAGGCATCGCCCGACTGGGGCCAGACCCGCTCTCCCCGGAGTTCACCGTCGACGCGCTCGGCGCGATCCTCGCCGCGGCCGTCCGCTCGCAGATCAAGGGAGTGCTGCGCAGCCAGTCGGTCATCGCCGGCATCGGCAACGCCTACTCCGACGAGATCCTGCATGTGGCGCGCATGTCGCCGTTCAAACCGGCAGCGATGAAACCGGATGAGGTGGCCGCCCTCCACGCCGCCATCCAGTCGACGCTGCGGTCGGCGCTCGATCGCGAGAGAGGACTCCCCGCCGCCGACCTCAAGGGAGAGAAGAAGTCGAACCTCCGGGTGCACGGCCGCACCGGCGAGGCGTGCCCAGTGTGCGGTGACACCGTGCGGCAGGTGATCTACGCCGACTCCACCTTCCAGTACTGCCCCACCTGCCAGACCGGCGGCAAGCCGCTCGCCGACCGAGTGCTGTCGAGGCTGCTGAAATGACCCTGTCGCAGCTCGCAGAGCAGCTCGCCGCTCGGGGCGCCCGCGACGAGGCCGTCGGCGTCTGGCGGCAGCGCCGGGTGCTCGGCGTCTCCCGACCGCCGGTGATCGAGCCAGCCGGCCGCGTGTGGCGGCTCGGCAGTCTGCTGCTCGACCGCGAGGGCGGGCTCTACGCTGTCGGTCGCGTCACGCGGGCACTCGAGCCGCGCGACTTCACCTCCGACAAGACGGTCGCGGGTGAGACGCGTCGAGAGGAGCAGCGGGCCGCCGCCCGTGGTTCGTTCGCCCGCGGCGAGACGGTCAACTTCGACATCCGGCCGCTGCGTCTTGATGCACCGGAGGCACCGCTGGCCCTCGTGGACGGCGAGCTCATGGTGGCCGACGGCACCGTGCGCATGCCGCTCGAGCGCTATCTCACCGATCGGGCAGAGCTGCTGCCCGGCGACTAGCCGGCGAAGGTCGCCTCGTCGTCGTCGTCGTCATCGTCCATGATCACGCGCGGCTTGACGTATGGGTCCTCATCGCCGGCATACTGCGCCGTCTTGGCGAGGGTCTCGACTTCGACGTCGCGGTTGTGCGCCTCGGCGAGCAGCGACTCGATGAGCTTCGCGTTCTCCGGGATTCCGTCGGGAATGAACTCGAGCGACGGTGTCAGCCGTGCGGTGAGGTGCTTTCCGACCTCGCTGCGCAGCATGCCGGTGGCAGCCTTGAGGGCGGCGGCGGAGTCGGCACGCTCCTCGTCGGAGCCGTACACCGTGAAGAACACGGAGGCGTGCTGCAGGTCGCCGGTCACCTTGACGTCGGTGATCGTCACGAAGCCCATGCGGGGATCGCGAACGCCCTTCTCGAGACGTCGGGCGACGATCTCCTTGATGCGGTCCGCCATCTTGGCGGCACGAGCTGCATCAGCCATAAAAAACCCTCCCCAACCATTGAACGTGAGGCAATGCCCCCACGAGATCGGGCGATGGATGCCGGTGTCCAGGTAAGGAGACTCGGGGCAGGGGCCCCGTTCTCCGTCCTCGGCTCCGTCGTCCGGCACCGAAGAGACCGCTAGACGCGGGGCTTCTCCTTGAGTTCGATCGTCTCGATCTCATCAACATCGGCATCGACACGCTGCTCGACGCCGTGCTGC
>NZ_JBXMIS010000078.1:0-16133 GCF_057073975.1 Conyzicola sp.
AGCTGAGGTCGCGGTGGAAGATGTTGCCGCCCGGCAGCCCGAGCTCGGCCTCGAGGTCGAGCGGGGTGCGCGCCTCGACGCACGGGCGGCCCTCGGGGTCGCGCCACACGCAGTCGAGCACGGGCTCGGCCAGCACGCTGTCCAGCGAGGCGAGGGTGGCCTCGAGTGCGCGCTCGCGCGCGCCGTCGGGATCGGCCGCGAAGAGCCGCGCGGGCAGGTGCAGCGCGAAGCACGTCAGCGTCTGCGCGCCGGCGGCCTGCAGCTCGGGCCCGAGGATGCTCGGGTCGGTGAGCGAGTGGCAGTAGATCTCGCAGGGCAGCGGGTCGGCAATCGCGCCGCCCTCTGCCTGGCGGAACGACGAGTCGAGCTGCGACCACAGCTCGTTGATGTGGAAGGTGCCGCCGAAGGCCGCGCGGGGGTCGACCCCGTGCTTCAGCCGGGGGAGGCGTGAGAGCAGGAGGTTGACCTTCACCTGGGCGCCCTCTGGCTTTGCCGGCTGCGTCTCGCCGAGCAGGCGGGCTAGCTCGTAGGGCGCCACATTCGCGAGCACCACATCCCCCTGCACCACGCGGTCGCCGAACGTCACCTCGCCGTCGGGGGTGATCGAGGTCACCTCCGACCCGGTCGCGAAAGAGGCTCCGGCGAGGAGGGCGGCGCGGTAGAGCTCGCCGGTCACCGCGCCCATGCCGCCGACCGGCACATCCCAGTCCCCGGTCTCGTTGCCGATCACGTGGTACAGGAAGCACTTGCTGGCGGCCAGCGAGGGGTCGACGTTGGGCGCGAAGGTGCCGATGAGCGCGTCGGTCAGCACGACCCCGCGCACGAGGTCGTTGGAGAAGGTGTCGGCGATCGTCTCGCCGATCGGGCGCTCGATGAGGGAGTGCCAGAGGGCGTCATCCCCGACGGTGGCGCGGGCCTCGCTGCGGGTGAGCAGTGGCTCCGTGACCGTGGGGAAGAGAGCGCGGGCCAGCCGTGCAGTGCCGTCGTAGAAGTCGTTCCATGCTGCGAAGTCGGCGGCGGCACCGAGGGAGGCGAAGCTCGCGGCGGTGGCGGCGGCATCCTCGTTGTCGACAAGCAGTGCGCGGTCGGTGCCGGGCTCCGGCGTGAACGACGAGTAGCGACGACGCGTCAGCCGGATGTCGAGGCCAAGGTCGCGAATGACGCGTTTCGGAAGCAGCGACACGAGATACGAGTACCGCGAGAGCCGCGCGTCGACCCCCTCGAACGCCTGCGCGGACACGGCGGCACCCCCGACGTGGTCGAGTCGCTCGACCACGAGCACGCGCTTGCCTGCGCTCGCGAGATAGGCGGCGGCGGTCAGGCCGTTGTGGCCCCCGCCGACAATGACGACGTCGTAGCTCTCAGTGCCGTGCACTAGGGGGACTCCTCGCAGTTGACCGGGGTGATCACGCCGAGAACACGCTCGGATGCCGCCCGCAGCGATTCGAGCTCGTCGGCGGTGAGCACGTCGAAGAAGTAGCTGCGGATGGTGGCGGAGTGCTCGCGCATCGCGCCGAGCACCGCGCGCTTGCCGTCGGCGGTCAGCGAGATGAAGGTGCCGCGTCCGTCGGTGTCGCAATCGCGCCGTTCGACGAGTCCGCGCTTCTCCATGCGGCTCACCTGGTGCGAGACCCGGCTCTTCTCCCAGGCGAGCACCATGCCGAGGTCGCGCGCGCGCAGCTGCCTCCCCTCGGCGTCGAACAGGGTGATCAGCACGCTGTACTCAGCGGCGGAGATGTCGCCGTCGCGCTGCAGCTGGCGCTCGAGGGCGACGTCGAGCTGGCGGCGCATGGAGCTGAAGGTGCGCCAGGCGGTCCACTCCGTCTCCGAGATGCCGGTGCTGTCGCTCATGGCTCTATTCTGGCGCGCCGTGCCCGGTCGCCGCCGGAGGAGAGACCTGCAGCTCGTACTCGAGCTCAGGCGCCATCTCTCCCTTGAACTCGGACTCGTAACTGCGCACGAGCGTGAACCCAAGACGCTCGAGAAGGCGACTGGACGCCGCATTGCGGGCATCCAGCTCGGCCGTCAGTCGCGAGACCCCCAACTCCGTCGTCGCCAGGTGCACCATCGCGCTCGCGGCCTCGAACGCGAGACCGCGGCCGTGATGCGCAGCGTGCATCGCGTACCCGAGCTCGGCCTCGCCCTTCTCGACGCTCGCGCACTTGAGCACGACCTCGCCGATGACCGGGCCGTCGATCAACTGCATCGCGAGCACCAGCCACTCGCCCTCCACGTCGACCCGGCCCTGGCGAAGGCGCGGCTCGAGGGCCTCGGCGGCGAGGGCGCGATCCCGCACTGGCCACGGCAGGTAGCGCACCACCTCGGGGTCGGAGTGGTACTCGAGGATGTCGTCGAGGTCGCCGTGCTCGTGGGCGCGCAGCAGCATCCGGTCGGTTCGGATCGGCAGGGTCGGCGCCCAGGGGAGCGTGATCACAGGAAGTCCACCGCTCGGGTCAGCGCGTCGCGCACGGCGAGGATGGTGGGGCGATCGCGGCTCGCCTCTCTGACAGAGGTGAAGACCTCGCGTCGTGGGGCGGCATCCAGCGAGACCAGCGGGATAGAGGGGGAGCGGCCCGCCCAGACCAGGTCGGGCAGGATGGCGGCCGCGTTGCCCGACTCGATGAACCGGATGTGCGCCTGCAGGTCGGCGGTCTCGAACCGCACGTCGGGCTCGAAGCCGGCCGTGCGGCAGAGCTGCTCTGCGAAGTGGCGGCTGGCGGTGCCGCGCGGTTCCATGACCCACGGCATGGATGCGGCATCCATAAGAGAGGAAGCCCCGCCGAGCCGCAGCTCGTCGTCGCACAGCCCCACCCGGTCGAGGTCGGGCTGCCGGGGAGCCGAGTGCCCCGGGTACTGCTCGGCGATGACGAGGTCGAAGTCGCGCGCCCACACCTCGAACAGGGCGTTCTCCGGCTCGCGCTGGGTGACCTCGACGCGGAGTGCGGGGTACTCTGCGGCAAGCAGGGCGAGCGCCTGCGGGATGATGCCGAGCGCCGCCGACTGGAACACCGCGAGCCGCACCGTGCCCCGCACCTCGGTGAGAGAGGACACGAGCTCTGCCTCCATGAGCTCCACCCGCTCGAGCAGCAGCGCAGTGTGGGCGACGAGCACCTCCGCCTGCGGTGTGAGCTGCACGCGGCGGCCCGACTTGACGAGCAGGGGAACCCCGGCCTCGGTTTCGAGCAGCGCGAGCTGCTGCGAGATCGACGACGGGCTGTAGGCGAGGGCCTCGGCGACGGCGGCGATGGTGCCGCGAACCTTGAGTTCGCGCAGAAGGCGGAGTCGTCGCAGATCGAGCATCGTTCGGCAATTCTAAACAATAAGCATCGCAAACCGTCGCTTTTGCTTGGCTAACGGCGGCGCGAGACTGGGGAGAACCCAGCAACCGCCCTACCCGGAGGCATACCCTCGTGACCATGTCGACGACCCCGACCGCCAGCACCGACAGCGCAGAGCTCGCCGACGAGACCATTGCGACCGTCAAGCGGTGGCTTGCCGAGAGCGCGCAGGTCAAAGCAGACCCCAGCGCAGAGCGACTCGCCGGTGTGCTCAAAGACCCGCGCGGGCTCGAGTTCACGCTCGGCTTCGTCGACCGGGTGGTTCGGCCAGAAGACCTGCGGGTCGCCGCACGCAACCTCGAGCGGCTCAGCCACATCATCCCGGCCTTCCTGCCCTGGTACCTGCGGGCGGCCATCGCGGTCGGCGGCGGGTTCGCGACGCTCTTCCCGTGGCCCATCGTTCCGATCGCGCGCTGGGTGCTTCGCCGCATGGTCGGCCACCTCATCGTCGATGCGCGGCCAGACCAGCTCGGCAAGGCGATCGCGAAGGTGAAGCAGCCGGGAATCCGGCTCAACCTCAATCTGCTCGGCGAGGCCGTGCTCGGCGACGGCGAGGCCGACCACCGCCTCGAGGGCACCCGCGAGCTGCTGGCCCGCGACGACGTCGACTACGTGTCGATCAAGGTGTCGAGCGTCTCGAGCCAGCTCTCGATGTGGGCCTTCGACGAGACCGTCGAGCGCGTCGTCGAGCGCCTGCTGCCGCTCTACACGCTCGCCGCGCAGTCGCCAAAGCAGAAGTTCATCAACCTCGACATGGAGGAGTTTCGCGACCTCGACCTCACCGTCGCGGTGTTCACCCGTCTGCTCGAGAAGCGCGAGCTGCAGCGGCTCGAGGCCGGCATCGTGCTGCAGGCCTACCTCCCCGACGCCCTCCGTGCGTTCCAGGGGCTGTCGGTGTGGGCGCTGCAGCGTCGCAAGGCAGGCGGCGCCGGCATCAAGGTGCGGCTCGTCAAGGGAGCGAACCTGGCGATGGAGCACGTCGACGCCACCATCCACGGCTGGCCGCTCGCGACGTACTCGTCGAAGCAGGCAACCGACACCAACTACAAGCGCGTGCTGCACTGGGCGCTGACCCCAGAGCGCACCGACGCTGTTCGCCTCGGCGTCGCCGGCCACAACCTGTTCGATGTCGCCTACGCCTGGCTCCTGGCCAAGCAGCGCCGCGTCGACCACCGCGTCGAGTTCGAGATGCTGCTCGGCATGGCCGCGGGGCAGGCAGAGGCAGTGAAGAAGGATGTCGGCGGGCTGCTGCTGTACACCCCGGTCGTGCAACCGGCCGAGTTCGACTCTGCGATCAGCTACCTCGTGCGGCGGCTAGAGGAGAACGCGAGCCAGGAGAACTTCATGTCGGCAGTGTTCGAGCTCGACTCCTCTGAGGAGCTGTTCGAGCGAGAGAAGCAGCGCTTCCTCGCGTCGCTGGCCGACGTGGATGAGGTGGTTCCGGCATCCAACCGGGTGCAGTCGCGCGCCGACCGCGTGCTCGACGGGGTCGGATCCCTTCCCCGTTTCGCGAACGAGCCAGACACCGACCCGGCGATCGCCTCGAACCGCGCGTGGGGGCTCAGCATCCTCAGCCGCAGCGCGGCCTCCCGGCTCGGCGCCGGCAGCGTCGCCTCCTCGACCGTGACCGATGCGGACTCGCTCGAGTCGCTCATCCAGTCGACGCGGGATGCCGGCGCGGCATGGGGAGCGCGCCCGGCGGCAGAGCGGGCCCGCATCCTTCACGATGCAGCCGACGTGCTCGCCGCCTTCCGCGGACGCCTCATCGAGGTCATGGCGAGCGAGACCGGCAAGACGATCGCCGAGGGGGATGTCGAGGTCAGCGAGGCCGTCGACTTCGCCCGCTACTACGCCTCCCGCGCCGTCGAGCTCGAGCAGGTCGAGGGCGCGCGGTTCGTTCCGTCGGCCCTCACCGTCGTCACTCCGCCGTGGAACTTTCCCGTCGCGATCCCCGCGGGCTCCGTGCTCGCCGCACTCGCGGCCGGCAGCGGCGTCATCATCAAGCCGGCCCACCAATCGCGCCGCAGCGGTGCCGTCATGGTCGAGGCGCTCTGGGAGGCGGGCGTTCCGCGCGACGTGCTCCGCCTCGTCAACATCGAGGAGGGTGCGCTCGGCAAGCAGCTCATCTCGCATGACGCGGTGGACCGCGTGATCCTCACCGGCGCGTGGGAGACGGCCGCCCTGTTCCGCTCCTGGCGCAGCGACCTCCCGCTGCTCGCCGAGACGAGCGGCAAGAACGCCATCATCGTCACGCCGAGCGCCGACCTCGACCTCGCCGTCTCGGATGTGGTCAAGAGCGCCTTCGGCCATGCCGGGCAGAAGTGCTCTGCCGCCTCCCTCGTGATCCTCGTCGGTTCGGTCGCGACCTCGGAGCGCTTCCGTCGCCAGCTCGCGGACGCCGTCACCACCCTGCGCGTCGGCGTTCCGCAGAACCCGCTCACCCAGATGGGCCCTATCGTCGAGCCGGCGCAGGGCAAGCTGCTCTCCGCCCTCACGACCCTGGCCGAGGGCGAGAGCTGGCTCGTCGAGCCGCGCCAGCTCGGCGAGAACCTGTGGACGCCCGGGGTGCGCGACGGCGTCGCGGCCGGCAGCGAGTTCCACCTCACGGAGTACTTCGGGCCCGTGCTCGGCATCATGACCGCTGCGACACTGGATGAGGCGATCGCCCTGCAGAACGCGCCGGCCTACGGTCTGACGGCCGGCATCCACTCCCTCGAACCCTCCGAAGTCTCGCACTGGATCGATACGGTCGCCGCCGGCAACCTCTACGTCAACCGCGGCATCACTGGCGCGATCGTGCAGCGCCGGCCGTTCGGGGGCTGGAAGCGCTCCGCCGTCGGCACCGGTGCCAAGGCGGGCGGGCCCAACTACCTCATGACGCTCGGCAGCTGGGCCGCGATCGACCCCGCCGAGAGCGAGGACCTCCGCATCGACGGACTCGACGAGCGCGTCGCATCGGTGGTCAAGAAGGCGCAGGCTGGCCTTGAGTTCGCCGAGTTCAGCTGGGTGCGCAGCGCCGCGATGTCGGATGAGGCGGCGTGGCAGGCGGAGTTCGGCACCGCGCGCGACGTCTCTGCCCTCGAGGTCGAGCGCAACGTCTTCCGCTACCGGCCCGTTCCGGTCACCATCCGGCTCGCCGATGGGGAGCCGATGGGCCACCTCATCCGCCAGCTCGTCGCGGCGACCCGCGCTCGGGCCACCGTGTGGATCAGCACCTCTGTTCCGCTGCCCGCCGGGCTCATGGCATCATTCGCCGATGTGCTCGCGCCGGTCAATGTGCGTTCCGTCACCGTCGAGAGCGACCTGTCGTTCCTCACGCGCGCGGCGGCGGGCGAACTGGCGACGTCGCGCGTTCGGCTCATCGGCGGCAGCGTTCGCGCATTGGCGGATGCCGTCGGCGGCAACCCCGACGTCGCCATCTACGGCGGCCTCGTCACAACCGCGGGCCGGGTGGAACTGCTGCCATACCTGCACGAGCAGGCCGTGAGCATCACGGCGCACCGCTTCGGCAACCCCGACCCGGCGATGACGGCGCTCGTCGTCTGAGCTGTGCAGAAAATTCAGGCTCAGGCGGCATCCATCGTCCATATATCGATGGATGCCGCCTCGGCCTGAATTTCGTGACCTCAGGGGTGCGGCGGCACCTTCTGCCCTGAGAAGTACAGCCGCTTGAGGTAGTTGGGCTTCGCCCTGTCGAAGTAGCCGCGGCCAACCCACTCGAGGTTCTCGTCGAGCGCGCCAGCCTCGCGCAGGCCGAACCGGGTGACGGACTCGCGAAATGAGTAGTGCGAGAACAGCCGCATGAACTCTCCGAGGTACACGTCGGCGACCGCCGTGTTGCCGCGGATCACGAGCATGTTCTCGTCGTTGGTCTTCGTCGACCCGTCGGAGAAGTTCGCCGAGCCGACGACGACGGTCGGGCTGTCGCTCAACGGGTCGACGAGCATGTACTTGGTGTGCACATAGAGCACGTTGTGGCTCGCCGAGGCCTTCGGGGTCTCACCGAGCCAGCGATCGAATCCGTTGACCGGGATGAACGAGCCAACAGAGACGATCACGTTGCGCAGCCGCCGGATCGCAGCGACCACCGCAGACTGCGCTGCCTTCTGCGCGCCGCTGCCCGTCTTGTCCATGAGGGCATAGCGCAGCACGTCGTTCTCGACGCTGTAGCCGGGAACGAAGGGGGTGTTCATGCCGAAGGCGAAGGTCATGAAGACGGCGTGCTTCGCCCCGGCCGCCAGACTCGCGTACCAGGTGAGGGCGTCGAGGTTAGAGCGCGGAGAGAAGACGACGTCGGTGTCCGATGCGCCGGCGGGTGCCGGAGCAGGACTGAACGCGGATGTCTGGGCCGCGATCTCGGCGCGAGTCTTGTCGGCGGCGAGCAGCTGCCAGTACCGCAGGTAGGAGCCGGCGACCGCGGCATCCCGCACGATGTGCGCGTTGTTGGAGTGGCCGTAGATGCCGTTCTCGGTGAGGTTGGTCGAGCCGGTCCATACCTCCGCTGGCGCGCCGCCACGACTGACCACGAGGAACTTGTTGTGCATGAGGTGCCCGGTCTTGGTGCGCGCAATGACGAGGTCGCGAATTGCCGCCTGGTCGATCACCGTCTCGTTCTTCTCGCGCTCCGACTTCGCGTCGTACACGATCTGCACCGACGCACCCCGTGTGGCCGCGGCACGGAGGGCCCGCATGACGTCGATGTTCTTGAACTCGTAGAACGCGCCGTTGAGGGCATCGCCCGGCCCGGCGCTCGCGATCACGTCGAGCAGCCCCTCGACGAGACCGCGCGAGAGCCAGTCGAGCGCGGCCTGCCCGACCTCGCGCGGCTTGCGGTTGAGAAACCGTCGGGCGTACTCCTGCGAGGCGATGGCCCCGCGATTGAAGAAGATGGCGTGTCGACCGAGGTCGACCTCCTCGGTGGTGACCCTCGCATCCACGTATGTTGCGATCACCGGGTGGGCGACGTCGCCGGCGATCGCGGCGATGCGGTAGGTGTAGTCCTGGCCGGGGGAGGCGGTGTAGTCCGACCACTGGAAGCCCTGGATGGGGTGATACCTCGTCGAGACGCCAACCCCGGGCGCCGGGTTGGGCACCACGCTCGGGAAGGTCTTCGACCCGAGAAGCCAGATCACCTCGCCGTCGGAATGCCGCGTGCGCCGGATGCCGAACCCGTGCACCCGCTTCACCTCGATGAACGCACGGGGCAGGTCCCACCCCATGCTCACGACGTGGCCGCCAGCGACCACCACGGCCTTCAGGCCCGCTGCGTTGGATCTCCTCGTTCGCACTGCGACCTCCTCCGGCCACTGCCCCGCGTCATAGATACCACGGGGTGGAACGCTGCGTCTAGGCCCGCAGTGCCGCCTTCGCGAGCGCTAGCGCCTCGTCGGGGTCGACCTTGAGGCCGCGCATGCGCTCCGCGAAGTCGCGGGCGGCGAGCTGCGCCTGCTGCTGGGTCGTGTCGCCGAACGTGCTGACGATGGTGCCGTTGCGGCCGTGCGTCTCGATGACCCCGAGATCCTCGAGCTGACGGTAGGCGCGGGCGATCGTGTACGGGGCGACGTCGAGCTCCGCGGCGAGGGATCGCACGGTAGGGAGCTTGGTGCCGGCGGCGAGCGTTCCGGCCTTGACGGCATCCTGCACCTGCTGGGTGAGCTGCTCGTTCTTGGGGGTAGCCGAGGCGGGGTCGAGGGCGAAGCGGAAGGCGGTCACGGGGCCAAGCGTAGCGAGCGAGCCCCTTTGGGGGACACTTCGCGCGGCCGTCCGCGACGAGTGGCGGAACCGCTTGTACCCCCCCCGTAATGGGGGGTGCACCGAAGTTTCTAGCAACCGCCAAAAGACGATAGTTTCTCGCTCACGTGTGCGAAACCGATGCGCACCCTCTCCCTCGAATGGCGGCAGTGTGTTCCGAGTGTGGCGTGACGGTCGTTGGCTTCTCCTCTCCATGGTTCTCGTGGTGGCTCTCGCGGTCGGTGTGCTGACCGTATTCGAGCCGACCGTCTCGATCGATGCCACACCCAGGCCCGTGCCAGAGCTCGTATCGGAGCCGGCGGTCGAGGTGGCGTCCAGCGTGCCCGAGGGCGTCTTCGAACCGCTCACCCGCGAGATCGACTACCCGAGCGCGCTCACCCCGCCGCGCACCCCGATCGCCGATATCGCCGACGTCAGGGGATTCGACCCGGTGACCTCTGTCGCCACCGACCGCGACGAGTTCACTACCACCTACAAGAACGCCGACGGGACCAACACCACCGCCGTCTCGAATGCACCACTCAACCTCGATGTTGACGACGAGTGGGTCGAAATCAACACCGACCTGACTCCTGCAGGCGGTGGATCCTGGGAGGTCGAAACCAACCCCCTCAGCCCGACCTTCGCCAAGGATGCCGACGACGACTCCGTCTTCACCGTCGAGCACGACGGGCACTCCGTCTCGTTCTCGCTCGAGGGAGCGAGCGACTCGTCGACCCTGGAGCGCACAAAGGCGCGTCGAACGACCACCGACCTCAACAAGCTCCGCTACGCGGACGTCTTCGAGGATGTCGACCTCACCTACGAGGTCACCGCCAGCTCCGTCAAGGAGACTCTCGTTCTCGATGAGCTGCCCTCGAAGGATGACGCCACGTACGTCTGGAACATCGACGCACCCGGTCTCACGCTCGAGAGCGACGAGCTCGGCGACATCCGCTTCCTCGACGTCAAGGGAGACATCGTCTTCGTGATCCCGGCGGCGATCATGTGGGACTCGTCGGGCATCTCGGAGGTGCGCGAGCCGGCGGAGTCTCCCGTTGCGATAGAGCTCGCAGAATCGGGCGACGGCTGGCGTCTCACTCTCAGGCCCTCGTACGAGTGGCTCTCTGATGCCGCCCGTGAGTACCCGGTCTTCATCGACCCGACCGTGACCTACTCGACGGGGCGCGACAACTACCAGAGTTACAAGTCAACGACCGGCACCGGCAACTCCTTCGACCGCACCGGCAACACCCGCGAGGGCAATCAGAATGTCTACTGGCGTGCGGTCGCCCACTACCCATACCTCACCGGCAAACAGATAACCGCGGCTGGCATATACACGACCTACGCGTCGGGTACGACTTCGACGATGCCGGCGGCGATTTGGACAGCCAACTGCTGGGGCTACAGCTGCTATGGCTCGTACCTCGGCTCGTTCACCGTCAACAACGGCGCGAGCTACAGCGGGATTCTCCCAACGCTCGGATCCCAACTCGCGTCATGGTCCGCCGCCGATGTCTCCAACGGAACGTTCATCTATACCGGGAATGAGGATGCCCCGACCTACACGTACAAGGGCTTCTACTCGACGCTGTACTACGACTGGGTCGACTTCCCCAGCGTGACCGCGGCTATCTCGCCCTCCCCGACCAACGGCGGCGTTGGCTCCCTCGCCCCCACGCTGAAGGTGTCGGCCAGCGACCCCGTTGGCGCAGGCCTGTCGTACCAGTACGTCGTCAGCACGAATCCCAACCCTGCGCTGCCCTGTATCGCGCAGTCGGGGGACACCATGCCGTGTTCGTACACGACCAACTGGTCCACCTCAGCAGAGCAGGTCATCCCACAGGAGTCGCTCATCCCCGGTCGCCAGTACTACTGGCGGGCGTCGGTCAAGAGCGGCGGCGGTTACGACGGGTACTACGGCATCTCGACGGTTCGCCACGGACCGGTCTGGTCGTTCACGACCAACACGCCAGCTATTCCTGCCGCGCAGTCGACCGCCGCTCCCTCCGATGGAACGATCGCGACCACCCTCACCCCGAAGCTCACCACGGGAACCACGACGGATCCCGATGGCGGCAGCTACGCCGTCCGCTACCAGTTCACGGTCGCGACCGGTACGGACGGCCGTACCGGCTCCCTCATCCAGTCCGGCTGGCTTCCGACACCGGAGTGGACCGTCCCCGCTGGCGTCTTGCACGACGGCGGCTCGTACACCTGGTCGGTGCAAGCAGACGATGGCATCGACAAGTGGTACAGCTCGTGGAGCAACAGACTGCGAGTGGATCTTCGCCTCGGCACGTCGGGACCGTCGCCATTCGACTCGGCCGGCCCCGTCGCCGTCAACCTCGCTAACGGAAATGTGGCACTGGCATTCACATCACCAACCGTTGCCACCGTCGGCGGTTCTATGGGACTCGCCTTCAACTACAACTCTGTGCAGTCCTCCGCCCAATACCGCGGGCTTACCGCGAAGTACTACGACGCGGGCCAGGCCTCCCCGACGTGGACCTTCTCCGGCAAGACGCCGGTGCTCGTGCGCACCGACCCACAGGTGAACTTCGCGTGGGCATTCGAGTCGGCCGGGCCATCCGTGCCGATCGACAAGTTCCTCGTGCGCTGGAATGGCTTCATCAAGGTGCCAGATGCAGGCAACTACACGTTTGGAGTGACACGCGACGACGGTGTCAAGGTGACCATCGGTACGACACCCGTCGTCGACCAGTGGAACCAGACGATTCCGCTGTCGACCCAGTGGGGAGTCGTCCATCCCATGACGGAGACCCCGATGCCGATCGAGATCGACTACTTCGACGCGGGTGGCGTCGCGACGATGCAGCTCTGGGTGCGCGAGCCGAATGGCACCGAGCGCATCGTTCCCAACGACTGGTTCACGACGACGTTCCCAACGCTGCCAGCCGGCTGGTCGACATCGACCCCGATTGCGGGAAGCGCCGGGGCCTACACCTCGGCTGTAGTCAGTGAGTCCTCGGTTGCCTTGACCGACATGGGCGGCGGCGTGCACACCTACACGCGCAATGGCAAGAACTCGTTCACGACTCCCGCCGGCGAGTACGGCATCATGTCGACCGACGCGAACGGCCTCATCGTTCTCACCGAAGATGACGGCACCGTCTACTCCTTCGATGGCGCTGGCAAGGTATCGAGCGTGACGAGTCCGAGCGACGGGCTCAAGCCCGCCGCTCCCGTCATCGCGTACCGTTCCGGCACAGGTCAGGCAGACACCATCTCCGATCGCCTGTCGGCGAAGGTCGGCGGCGGCTTCGACCGGCAGGTGCGGTTCGTCTACGTTGGCGACACGGCATCAACGGCAAAGCTCACTGGAGCCGACCTCGACGGCACGAACCCATGCGGTTGGGTCACCGAGAATGCAGCAGTCAAGGCAGCTGGAATGCTCTGCCGCATCGTCTACCCCGGTCACGTCACCGGAGCCGACGACACGACCAAGATCGACTACGACGACAACGGAAACCTCATTTCGATTACGGATCCGGGTGGAGAGCTGACCTCGTTCGGCTACGACGCAGGCCGTCGCATCACGTCGATCCGTGACTCGCTCGCGAACGACTGGCTGTCTATCAACACCGCGCTCGAGAGCGCGGCGCAGACCACCGAGATCGTGTACACCGACGGCAAGGTGACGAAGGTCACACTGCCCGCACCCGACGGCGTCACCACGGCCGACCGACCCTCCAAGACCTTCACGTACGACGGCACCACGAGCTACGTCGATGTCGACGGTGTGCCCGGCACCGCTCACGAGAAGACCGTGACCTTCGACTCCTCCTGGAGGCAGTTGACGACGAAGAGCCCCAGTGGTCTCCAGGCCTCGCAGGTGTGGGCGGCGAAAGACCAGGTGCAGTGGGTGAAGAACCCGCAGGGCTACGTGTCCACGACGATCTATGACAAGCAGGATCGCGCGACCGACGCGTATGGTCCTGCGCTCGAATCGTGCTTCGACCTCGATCCGCAGAGTGGGCACTACCTCGAGCCGGTCTCCACATGCCCGATCCTGCCCGCCCACTCCTCGACGAGCTACGACGCCGGCCTCTATGGACTCCACGCCGCGTTCTACAGCAATGCGAGCCTCTCTGGCGCCCCCTCATCGTTCGCGCTCTTCAACACCCCCGGGGACGCGACCGTATCGAAGGACTGGGCGAGCACGAGTCCGGTAACGGGCATCGTCGATAAATGGAGTGTGCGCCTCACCGGTCTCGCCACGTTCCCGACGGCTGGCAACTACCGCTTCGCAACCTGGGCCGATGACGCGACCCGTGTGTGGGTTGATGACAAACTCGTGCTCGACTCGTGGGCAGAGGGCGCGCTGCGCGTGTCGACGGTCGGCCAGGTGACCGTGCCGGTCACGGCCGGCCAGACTGCCCGCATTCGCGTCGAGTACGCCGACATCACCTCAACCGCGAAGCTTGAGCTGCAGTGGGGTGTCGGCACCGGCGCACTCGTCAAGGTTCCCAGCTCTGCCCTCAAGCCCGACTACGGGCTTGCCAACGGCACTCTGACCGAGGACTCTGCCATGGGCCAGGGAACAACCCTCCTCGACTCGCAGGTTCCCGACCTCGTGACGAAACTCAGCTACGAGCATCCGTGGCTCGGAGCTGTGACAGAGGCGAGCGTCGACCCGAGCGGCCTCAACCTGCGCACCCGCACGACCTATGAGTCCGCAGCGTCGGCGACAGCGTTCAGCACCTCGAACGCTGACCAGATCGCTACTGGCTGGGCCGTGTACCAGCAGGTTCTTGCCCCCGGCGATTTCAGCGGTGACGGCAAGCCCGACATCATCGCGGTGCAGACCAACGGGATCCTTCAAATGTTCCCGGGCAACGGCTCAGGCGGGCTTGGTTCCCCGATCCAGATCGGAAACGGCTGGGGTGGGTTCAAGACTGTGCTGGCACCCGGCGACTGGAATGGTGACGGCAAGCCTGACCTCATCGGAATGACGACAGATGGCAACCTCCTCCTCTACCCGGGCAATGGGGCAGGGGGCTTTGCTGGCGCTGTTCCGACTATCGGAAATGGTTGGGGTGGATTCACCTCGGTGCTTACACCCGGAGACTTCAACGGTGACGGCAAGTCTGACTTGATCGCCATCACCGCGGCAGGGGCGGTCATTCTCTACCCGGGGGTTGGCAACAGCACCGGTGGATTCAGCGGCAGTTATCCGACCATTGCCACCGGCTGGACCGGCTACAGTCACGCAGTCGCTGCTGGCGACTTCACAAATGACGGCAAAGCAGACGTGCTTCGCGTGCAGCCTGACGGCACACTTCAGGCCTTCGCGGGCAACGGAGCGGGTGCACTCGCTGCTACGGGCACCACAATCGGCACGGGGTGGACGGGCATCAAGTCTGTCGTTGGTCCACGCGCCTTCAGCGGTCCCGGGCAGCACGACCTGCTGGCGATCACCACGGCGGGCAGCCTCAACCTGTTCACCGGCGATGCCGGCGGATGGCTGCGCAGAACAAGCAAGACGCTACCCGCCGCTGTTGCAGCGGGTCAGCCCGCAGCCACACACGGCCTGACGCTCACGTACTGGGGCGACAAGCAGCAGCTCGGATCCGTGATCTGCGGACTCCCGGCGACCACTCCGCAGTCGGGCTTTCTCAAGTCCTCCACGTCTCCAACCCCGAGCTCCGGCAAGGCGGTCACCACGGAGTACGTCTACGACATCTGGGGACGCACAGTCGGAGTGAAGCGCACAGGTGACGACACCTACACCTGCACAACCTTCGATTCCCGAGGTCGCTCGATATCCACCTCGTATTCCGCGTATGGAGATTCACTTGCGCGGACGGTCACCAACCACCCTTCGACCAACTTCTCGACTGGGCTCTTTGACCCGCTCGAGGGCTTCGTGGACGGCACAACCGTGGCCGGCCAGGTCAATGGCGGCAAACTCGCGACTCGAATCGATCTCCTCGGCCGAACGGTCTGGTCGAAGGATGTATGGGGCACTATCACCACCCCGAACTACGAACCCGTCACCGGAAGGCTGCTCTCAACCACGACAGAGCTGCCTGATCACACCGTGAGTTCTCAGCTCGTCGAGTACAACGAGGACGGCCAGGTCACCAAGGTCTCCCGACAGGTCGGCTCGGTCGTCGAGGATCTCGCGACTGTCACCTACGGCACCAGCGGCGTGCTGCGCGGTCTTGTCACAGGCGTCGCCTACGGCAACACCACGTCCCTCACTCCGCTCGCCGCAACGGCGGCGGGTGCGAGCACCGGCATGACATGGACCTTCCCGGCGTCGACGGTCACTGACAGCGTCGTGCGGTCCCAGTCGGGCCGGATCCTGCAGAACACGCTCACCGACTCGCTCTCTCTCGACCCGGAGGTATCCACGTACACGTATGACGCGGCCGGACGCCTGAAGGTTGCCGAGATCGACCGACACACTCTCACCTACGGCTATGACGTGAGCACGTGCACCAACAGCCTCGCGGGGCTGAACGGTAACCGCACATCGTTCATCGATCTGAAGGATGAGGGGGAGTTCACCGAGCAGCTCACCACCGTGAACTACGGCTACGACAACGCCGACCGCCTCCTCTCGACCAGTGGCGCCGGCGCGGCGCCGGGGGCGTCGCCGATCACGGATGGCCTCGCCACGACCGACATCGCATACGACGCGCACGGCAACACCACGACGCTGGCCGACCAGTCGATCACGTACGACGTGGCCGACCAGCACCTCGCCACGACGGTGGGCGGGGAGACGGTCAGCTACGTTCGCGACGTGGCCGGCACTGTCGTCGCCCGACTCTCGACTCACGATGCCGACAAGGCGGAGCTGCGGTACACGGCGGGTGCGGTGATGGATGGTGACAACACCGTCTTGCAGCGCACCCTGTCGCTGCCGGGTGGGGTGAACGTCTCCTTCGAGGCGGATGCCCGCCAGAAGTGGAACTACCCAAACCTGCACGGCGACAACATCATCCAGTCCGATGGTGCTGGTGTGCGGGGCGGCACGCGGGCCGCCTATGACCCGTTCGGGCAGCCGATCGACCCGGACACCGGTGACAT